>JAOZKO010000023.1:9102-17104 GCA_029935325.1 Bacteroidales bacterium | reverse complement strand
GTAGTATATCAAAGGTTTCGCCATAATACAGTACCTGATCCTGAGAATTATTTAGAATATGAGTATATCCATTTTCTTTGGCTACTTCTTTTATGGCATCTCTAATTCTCTTCATAATAGGAGCTTGAGCTTCTTCTACAAATTTATTCAATTCTTCCTGAGCTCCATCTTGTAGTGTTTGTATTCTATTTTGCAGTCCATCCAAATCTTGCATTTTAATGCTTTTCATCAACTCAGTTAAACTGTCTTGCATTCTCACATACTCCTCTTTCTTTGTTTGGAATTCTGCATACAACTGCTGCAAATCTCTCTGCATTTGATCATATTTGACTTGATAAGCTACCATAACTGAATCGTAGGCTGGCATAACTTCCAATAACGCTCCAATATTAATTACTCCTATTTTAGTTTTTGTTTGTGCTGTTGCAGTAAAAAATCCTGCTGTCATCATTAATAAAACCAAAAAAATCTTTGTTGTTTTCATCTGTATAAAATTTATAATTATTTCTATTCTTGTTTATTTCAAAATAAGAGCGCAAAAATATGCAAAAAAATCAATTGAATTACCCATAAATGGATTCAATTTATCTTCTTGTACCTCCACTTGATTTCGACCCACTACCTTCACCTGCTGAATACCCCATACTCTCTAGTACTTCATCACTTTTATCGTAACGTGCACTAGCATACAAAATACTTAGACTTCCTGCTCTATCAAATATTACAGCATAACCTCTTTGCTCAGCCATTTCCTGAATTGCATTATAGATTTTGTCCTGCAAAGGCTTAATTAGTTCCTGTCGTTTTTTAAATAAATCACCATCAGTACCAAACCTTTTCTTTTTTAATTGATTTAGCTCTTTCTCTTTCTGAAGAATTTCCTCTTCTCTTTGTTTCTTAATATCCTCTGGCAAAAGCACTGCATCAGTTTGATACGACTTATATAAGCGATCTATTTCACCAACTTTTAGTTCAATTTCTTTTTGCCATTTTTTCGATAATTCATCTAATTGATTTTGAGCCATTTGTACTCAGGGATATTGTCTAATATATATTGTGTATCAACATAAGCAAACTTCTGTGCACTAACACTAAATATACTTCCCATCACTAAAACGATGATAATTGCAAACTTTTTCATGATAATAAAATTTAAGTTAATTAATCTATTGAACCATTCATTGAGAAGTGAAACTGGTTTCCAGCCATTCCAGGGAAACCTGGTATTGGATCGTATCCATATGCCCAATCAAGGCCTAAAAGTCCGAACATTGGCAAATAAATTCTTGCTCCTACTCCTGAAGAACGATGCACATCATAAGGATTAAATTGATTAAGATTCGCCCATGAATTACCTGCTTCAATAAAAGCAAGTACATAAATGGTTGCCATAGGATTGGTAGATATTGGATAACGAAGCTCCATGGTATATTTCGTATAAACTGTACCTCCATTTACTGGTGAGAGTGAATTATTTGTATAACCTCTCATTCCAATAAGTTCTCTACCATCTAATGAGAATCCACTTAAACCATCACCTCCTAAATAGAATCTTTCGAAAGGTGAATAACCTATTTGGTCGTTATAATAACCAAGGAATCCAAATTTTGCACGGGTGTGCAATACCAATTTCTGTGCCGTTTTAGATTTTCCTAATCCAGTAAACCATGCAAAGCTTACTTTCCATTTATAATATTCCACCCAATGGTACTTATCAGCATCTTCCATCATGGCGTAGTTTTTATTATTCAATAGACTATATGCAGGCGTGAATTGTATACTTGTTGCAATTTCAGATCCAGAGGTTGGATAAATTGGTGCATCAACAGAGTTTCTAGAGACTGCAAAAGTGTATGAAAAGTTATTTGAAGTTCCATTATCGAATGAAAACACATTTGCATAATTTTTAAGATCATAGTTCTGAAAACTCAAGCTCTGATATAGTGTAAAGTAATCATCAGGCCATTGCAATCGTTTTCCTAAACCAACAGTAACTCCAGTAATTACAATTGCAGAGCGATTTGGAGATCCTTTAGCTATTCCATTTGACTGTACTGATTGGTAACCTGAAACAGTTAAAGAATTAGGTTTTTTTCCTCCAAGCCAAGGCTCTGTGAATGATGCACTATAAGATTGATAATAAATACCATTAGACTGAATACGAAGGCTCAGCTTTTGTCCATCACCAGAGGGAATAGGACGCCAAGCGCTACCATCTGTAACACCTTTGAGAGAGAAATTATTAAAACTAACTCCCACAGTACCTATCAAAGCTCCCATACCCCAACCCAAGGACATTTCTATTTGGTCGGAAGAAGTTTCTTCAACAATATATTCAATATCCACAGTTCCGTCAGCCGGATTTGGCTTAGGGTTTACATTTAATTTCTCAGGGTCAAAATATCTTAATTGTGCTAATTCTCGTTGAGTTCTAATAATATCGGCTCTATTGAACAATTCACCAGGCTTGGTTCTAATCTCTCGCAATATTACATTATCGTGGGTTTTTGTATTTCCCTTAATTGTGACAGTTCTTACTCTAGCTTGTTTTCCTTCATAAATCCTAATTTCCAAATCAATTGTATCATTATGAATATTACTTTCCACAGGGTTTATTGATGAGAATAAATATCCTTGATTCATATAAAGAGAGTGAACATCACCTTTCTCCATATCCATAAATAATCTAGTCTCTAGGCTCTGTCTGTCGTAAACATCACCCTTTTTAATGCCTAATACCCTAGATAACTGAGCACTTGAATATCTAGTATTTCCTACCCATTTTATATCTCCAAAGTAGAATTTCTTACCTTCATTAATATTCAAATGAACAACTATTGACTTATCATTAATTCTAACTACGCTATCGCTAATTATTCGAGCATCACGATATCCTTGCTTACTATAATACGCAAGCATTAAAGCCAAGTCATCTTTAAAATCTTTTTCAATATATTTTGATGGCTTCCAAATACGATAGAATCTCTTTTCTTTTGTTTCTTTAAATTTCATTTTTAGAGCCTCTGTTTTCTCATCATTTGCTCCAGTAATAATTATTTCTTGAATTTTTACTTTACTTCCTTTTTTAATATCAAAAACAAGGGTAATTTGGTTAGTATTAATTGAGTCTCGTATTTGGCGTATATTTGTTTTTACATTATAATACCCCTTATCTATAAAGTACTGATCTATAATATTTTCAGATCTAAGAATAATATTTTTATTTACGGCATTACCTTTTACAATTCCTAACTCATCACGGAGGTCATCGGCTTCTGATTTCCTTATATTTCTAAAACTAAATCTTTGAAGTTTAGGTTGCTCTTTTAGGTCAATATTCAGAAATATCTTATCTCCTTGAATCTTTGTATATGAAATCTCAATACTCTCAAATAAGCCTTGCTTCCATAATTTTTTTATTGCTTTTGCAATATCATCTCCAGGAACTGAGATTTTATCTCCCACACTTAATCCTGATATCATAAGAAGTACGTTATTGTCGAGATATTTTACTCCACTAACGGTAATTCCTCCAATAAAATATTCTTTTGGATTTGTATAGTCCACTTTTTCCTCAAACAATTGTACCTGAGCAAAAGACCCCTCTGCAAATATGGTAATGAGTAATAATATAAATAGCTTCTTCAACATTCTAGCTTTCTTGTAATTGTTCACTTATTTTTCCAAATCTTCGTTCTCTTCCTTGGTAATTGATAATGGCTTTATAGAACTCATCCTTACTAAAGTCTGGCCATAGGGTCTCTGTAAAAAATAATTCTGCATAAGCAAGTTGCCAAAGCAGAAAATTACTAATTCGCGATTCACCACTTGTTCTAATCATTAATTCCGGTACTGGGAACCCTGCAGTTGATAGTTCTGATTCAAATTGTGTTTCAGTAAAATCATCATCCGTTAGTATTCCTTCTTTCATTTTGTGAGCCATGGATTTTGCCGCTTCTAGAATTTCCCACCTTGATCCATAGCTCAATGCCAATACTAAAGTCATTCTAGTATTATTAGCTGTTGCGTCAATGGCTTTCTGTAATTCTACTTGAGTTTTATTGGGTAAATTTTTCGTATCACCAATAGTGAGCAAACGAATATTATTTTTCTGTAAAGTTTTAACTTCTTTATTAAGGGATTTAACCAATAAAGTCATAAGAGCATCAACCTCAAATCTTGGGCGGTTCCAATTTTCCTTTGAGAAAGCATAAAGTGTGATAAACTCTACTCCTAGCTCAGCTGCTGCCTCTGTAATATCCCTTACTGGTTTTACGCCACTTTGGTGACCAAAGACTCTTAGTTTCCCTTGTTTCTTAGCCCATCTACCATTACCATCCATTATAATGGCTATATGTTTTGGCAGATTCTCAACATCAATTTGTTCTTTCAATTCCATTCAAGCATATAATATAATGACAACAACGCATTAAAAGAGTAAATATTCTTTAAAATAATTATGTTTTTTGTAGGCTGGGCAACTTCCTTGTTTTGGGCCTACTATTTTAAACATAATTGTTAGACCAGCAATGCTATACCAATCCTTATCTTCACCACCTCTTTTTCCACCTGCATTTTGTTTTTGCATTTCAATATATGCATCAAAATCATTATCATTATCAGGCACACCATTAGGTCCAATTGAAATATTTAATCCTGCATCAATAGCAGCTTGCTCATATATACGATTGCTTAATGCTGCTGCTACAGCACCTTTTTCAGCTTTAAGTATTCCTGGATCAGGGTAGCGTGTACTTACATCATCCAGATAATCGGTAAATGTTTTGCGTAATCCCCACTCTAATCCAAGGCTAACTCGAGGTGTAACATTAAATTTAAATCCAAAGCCAAATGGGATAGCAAATGAGCTAAGGCTGTATGGTTTTTTATCTGGATAAGCTGTTAAGCCTTGCCCTTCCGTGCCAAGAGGCTGCAATTCATACTCTTGTCCTTGATATGTAGTCATTGGATTAAATCTAAATATGGCAAGTCCACCAAAAATATACGGAGTAAAGCGATGCTTGGTACTACCAGGCATATATTCTAGGAAATTAATCTCAAGACCAGCTTCAATATCCCATATTGCGGAGTGGAAATCTAAGTTCCTATATTGCAGACTCTCTTTATTATTTTCACTATCACCTGATATTTGGCCGTAATGTCCAGCTATTTTAATTGCAAATCTAGGACTTGCATTATAGCGATAAGACAACCCAAAGTTATAACCAGGAGTGCTAAACATACGAGTTTGTACAAGGTCTCCCATATAATACGAAATTCCAATAAAAGGGCCAATCTCATGCTGCTGAGTGAAGCCTCCCAAACTCATTAAAAATACAGAAATAGATAAAATTAGTTTCTTCATAATATCATGTTGTCGTGTTAGCTAAAACTATAAAACCATATAATTATTGCTTAATTCAATAACCCGCAAATGTAATTCAAATTTATAGATTATCGTAATTTAATTAAATATTTACATATCAATTCCTTATATCAAGTCCCCAATTTAATTTCTCTCGAATTGTATCAAAAAAACTTCTATTACCAATCTGAATTAAATTAATTTTGAAATTACTTTTTGAAACAACCAACTCTACTGACGAATCAATAGTCTCGAATCGCGAATCTAAGCCCACTAAAAACGAAGGGGAGCGACCTTGAACTTTTAACTTAATTACACTATTATTTGGAATTACAATTGGTCTTACTGTTAAATTATGCGGTGCAATTGGTGAAATAGTAAAATTCTCAGAACCTGGAGTTACAATTGGTCCACCTACAGACAAAGAATATGCAGTAGATCCTGTGGGTGTGGATATCAACAAACCATCTGACCAATAGGAATTTAAAAACTGATCATCCATATATACATGTATTTTAATCATGGATAAATGATCCTTCTTCTGAATTGTTAATTCATTTAATGCAAAATTCAAATTACCAAATAGATTACTATCCGTTTTCAGAGATAATAAAGCTCTTTTATCAAGGATATAATTATTATGTAATATGGCATCAATGGCTATATCCACCTCTTCGTGCGAAACCGAAGAAAGAAATCCTAATCGTCCCATATTTATACCTAGAATAGGAATATTAGAATCACTTATCATTGTTATTGAATCTAGAATTGTACCATCACCTCCAACGCTAATAAGTGTATCCGGCTTTTGTTTAAAGTCGGAATACTTTTCGTAAAGCATTGGATTTTTATTGAACTTTACATTAGACTCTAGTTTTTGATAAAAAAGATTATTAATACTAATATCACAATGTGATTTTTCCAATTTATCAATCATACGTTGATAATGGACTTTATACTTCTCATAATATTGTAATCCAAAAAAAGCTATATGCATATTTGTAGTTTTGTTTTTGAAACGATAATTATATGATTTTGTTACAGTTGATGTATTGATAAGTTTTCTTTTTCAGCCACCTAAGTTTTGTTGTAATGGACTGTAAGGAATTGTAAAAGATTGTAAAATGTTGTAAGGCATTGTAAAGAGTGGCAATATCTCTCCATCTTCAACAACTCTCGCCCTATCAATACCTCACAACTTCTCAGACCAACAAGCTCACAGCCCAAAAGTGAAGGCTTCGCTCATTTGTTCAGCAGACATAGCGAAGGCTTCACATGCCGTGCAAAACCTCACAAATCTCAGCCTCACAAATCACAACTTCGCAAACCTTTTACTTTTGCCTTTAAACTTTAGCCTTTTGTACTTTAGCCTTTCAAAGCACCACCACCATAAGTCATCAAATACGATTTGATAAAGCCATCAATATCTCCATCCATAACAGCTTGTACATTTGATGTTTCAAAGGAAGTCCTAACATCTTTCACCATTTTATAAGGATGCATTACATAGGAGCGAATTTGCGACCCCCACTCTATTTTCATCTTACCATCTTCAATTTGTTGCATATCAGCTTGTTTTTTTCTTAATTCAAGCTCGTATAACTGAGATTTCAACATCTTGATTGCCTTCTCTCTGTTTTTAATTTGCGAGCGAGTTTCCTGACATTCAATTACCAAACCACTGGGCTCATGTCTTAATCGAACAGCAGACTCAGTTTTATTAACATGCTGTCCGCCAGGCCCACTAGAACGAAATGTGTCCCAAGACAAATGTGCTGGATTTATGTTTATTTCAATATCATCATCCACAACTGGGTAAACATAAACAGAAGCAAAGGATGTATGACGGCGATTAGCTGAATCAAATGGAGACAGTCTTACCAATCGATGAACTCCATTTTCTGCTTTTAAAAAACCATAAGCATTCTCTCCTTCAAACTCGATACTCACAGACTTAATACCTGCAACATCTCCTTCTTGTTCATCAACTATTTTTACTTTATACTTATGTCTTTCTCCATATCTGATATACATTCGCATAAGCATACTTGCCCAATCTTGGCTTTCTGTTCCTCCAGCTCCAGGATTAATATGCAATATAGCTCCAAATTTATCACTTTCAGCACCTAACATATTAAGCAATTCCAAATCCTCAATCTGATTTAGCAATTCTGCAAACTGCTCATCTAATTCTGATTCATCCGCCTCGCCAGCATCATAAAACTCCATTAGCACTTCCAAATCTTCGAAACCAGTATTCCCACTTTCATAGCGATTAACCCATACTTTCTTCTCCTTTATTTTTCTCAATAAAGCTTCAGCCTCCTTAGGCTTATCCCAAAATGTGGGATCCTGAGTTTTTAACTCTTCCTCTTCGATTTCTACAATCTTACGATCTACGTCAAAGGTACCCCCTCAAGGCCTCAAGCCTTTTGCCTAAATCTTTTAGACTTTCTTTTGTTACCATTATATATTATATTTGTTTTGTTATTATATCCTTCACCGAAGCTTTAGCGTAGGTGAACTCCTCTTTCCTCCTCCTCTGTCCTTCACCGAAGCTTTAGCGAAGGTGAACTCCTCTGTCCTCCTCCTCTTTCCTTCACCGAAGCTTTAGCGTAGGTGAACTCCTCTTTCCTC
>JAOZKO010000023.1:0-9002 GCA_029935325.1 Bacteroidales bacterium | reverse complement strand
CCTCCTCCTCTTTCCTTCACCGAAGCTTTAGCGTAGGTGAACTCCTCTTTCCTCCTCCTCTTTCCTTCACCGAAGCTTTAGCGTAGGTGAACTCCTCTTTCCTCCACTTCTCAACTTCTCAGCCCAAAAGTGAAGGCTTCACCTGCCATGCAAAACCTTTCAACCTCTATTTCTCTCTTTCTCACGCAAAGCACCCCATATCAAATTGCTTTCATATCCTTTTTGCAAAAGATAATTTATTAATCTCTTCTTGTCTTTATCTTTTTCAATACCGCCAATCTCTTCACTTTTAGAATCCATTAACTCTATTAGAGTTTGTTTATACTCTTCATCATCTATTTCCATTAATGCTTTTTCGATACTCCTTCTATCTAGTCTCTTCTGAGCTAAAGCACTGTATATCTTAATCTTCCCCCATTTCTTATACTTAAACTTACCATTTACAAATGATATTGCATATCGTAATTTATTAAGCATATTTTGTTCTTTTAGGTGATCTAATAAAGCTATATGCAAATCATCAGGAACATTCAATTTTGTCATTTTGGTATTTACATCCAGCTCACAGCGTTCTTGATAGCTACAAAAGCGTTCCAACATTATTGCAAATTTCCAAAATTCCTGATTTTGTTCCATTTAGTTATAATAAATAATATGCACAAAACTAGTAAAAAAAGCCTATCGTGCAATATTTATGACTACAACCTTAAATCCGTAAAGGTATTTCTACTATAAACCCCAACTGCTATCATTGTTGATATAGCGCATCAACACTAACAGCCATTTAGGTTTTTCGTAACGAAAACCCTTGCGGATATTAAGAATACTCCGTTAATGTTTTATACAAATCACACAGTCAGGCGATTACGACTTTATGCAATAATGTATTATATTCATAGAATTAACACTTTGCGTCTTTGCGTCTTGACGAGAAACAGAAACTCAACGAACTATTGTATTAAGGTATAAAAACAAAAAGCCATTCACCGGGCGGCGAATGGCTTTTAAAAACTAACTCAATCATACTTTATCTTACGACAAGTTTCTTTATAATTCTCTTGCCTGAAACAATATATGCAAGAAAGTAAATTCCTTTTGAATAATTAGTTAAATCAACTTTATTAATAGTGTTCGCCTCATAATTTAGGCGAGTAATCTCTTGTCCGGTAGCAGAATAAATAACTATTTCCATAGCCTCTTTAGTCTCCACAGTAAAGTTTCCATTTGATGGATTTGGAAAAACTTGTATAATATCATCAGGATTATTTCTTACAGCTGCTATATTTGAATAATCTGTTGTACCATCATAATCAACTTGCTTTAGTC
The DNA here is from genome assembly GCA_029935325.1 of Bacteroidales bacterium. Classification (GTDB taxonomy): domain Bacteria; phylum Bacteroidota; class Bacteroidia; order Bacteroidales; family UBA1556; genus UBA6267. Next base: position 7,676 of record JAOZKO010000023.1, on the reverse strand, counting down.
TATAATATGTAATCCCCTCATATGGGTAATAATCAAGACTTTGATAAGAAATAAGAACATTTGAATTTCCTGCTCCAGCTATATTATCAATATCTTCGAAATATATTCCATCCTGAGATTTTTGAACTACAAAATAATCATTATTAAATTCTGTAGCTGTTTTCCAGTCAATTTGAACATATTCCTCTTTCATTTGAGCAGTAAAGCTAATCAATGCAACAGGCAAAACTTTTGATATATCTCTAAAATCTTGTTTTGAATTTGAGTTATCATCTTGTAAAGCAATGTCACTACCACAAGAATACATTAAACCACCATCAAAATCTATAGTTAATGTTGGATCTTTTTCTGCTCTTCTATAATCTGATGCAGAACCTGAAATAATAATACTAATTGAATTCCCACTAGTCCAGCTAGTACGATTTACAATTTCCTGAATAATAGATTTTAAATCGCCGGTCTTTTGATCTGCGCCTACATCTCCGTCAGTCCAATCTGCTGGCGACCATGAAACACTAGCTGTAGTCTTAGTTCTACCAGTAATATCAAAAACACTACCACCATCTACAAATACTGCAGCATTATCTGTATCTTCTCCATATATTGTTACAGTTACAGCTCCCGAGGTATTATCTTTTGCTGTAAATTGCATATAAGCACTAGAGATTGTTGCACCCTGCTCAATATTTAAATTTGTATATCTTATTCCTATTTCCTGGCGCAAATCATCATAGCATATTTCAATATCACTACTTCCTATATAAGAATCTCCAGAAGAATACTCTTGTTCATTTAAAGCACTTGCAGCTCTGGAATATCCAGTACCAATACATGAGTTATCAAAAGCATCATCAACACCGTTTTTATTGGCATCAACACCTGATGGAGAAGAATCTGCAACACCATTTGCATCTAAATCATTTCCCTCAATAATATCTGAGCCAGAATCATTATCTGAATCTTGATCTTGATAATCAGGTACTCCATCGCTATCATAATCATAAGGGTCGATTGAAGATCCACCACTATTTATATCCCACTCATTTAATATTCCATCGCCATCGTCATCAGCAATTATTGAAGGAGTACGGTAACCAGCAGGAGAAGTACCTTCTTTAGTATCATCAATAGAATCACCATCGGAATCCATATCTCTATAATTTGGTAGATTTACAGCTTCTGTTGCACTATCATTATTATAAATTGGCAAAGCAGAACTTGCATAAACATCGTGGTAACCATCACTATTTGAATCACTAAACGAATCAACTGTTCCATCTCCATCAGAATCAGCACCACCAGCTTCTACCAAATCAAGGATTCCATCATTATCAGAATCTAAATCTACATAATCTTTATAACCATCGCCATCACTATCGTAATTTACTAAGTTTGAAGTAGTACCTGCGTCAATTGCGTTCATCAAACCATCACCATCAGAATCTGAGCCTTCAATTCGGCCAGTAGAACTATTATAATCTGTTGGAGCAATACCGCCATTTGCTTCTATTGCATCAGGAATACCATCATTATCACTATCTAAATCAAGATAATCTTTAATTCCGTCACCATCCGTATCACCAGTTCCTTCATCTGAATCAATGATACCATCATTATCTGAATCAGGATCACATTTATCATTTACACCATCACCATCGCTATCGCCATTGCCTTCTGCAAAATCAGGAATACCATCACCATCACAATCGGAGCCACTTTCTGCACCAAAATTATTTCCTGAATCAGTATTTCCATTTGTTGAAAAATCCGCTGACTCCTTATTATCAGTTGTTAAAGCATATCCTGAGGGAAGTGAAGATGTATATACTTGCATTACATATTCTCCTGTTGTAGCTATATCAAATGAATAATCTCCGCTAGCATCAGTAGTAGTTCTTTGCAATAATTCATCACCAGCATCTACTTCGTTATTATTATTAACATCATCCCATAGTTCAATTGTCACACCACTAATTCCTGTAGTTTCACCAGCATCTTTAACACCATCCTGATCTGTATCTTTCCACAAATTTCCAGTTATTTTATTTGCCTCTTCCACAAGAGCAGCAATAGCTTCCACATCACCTCCCCATAAGTCTCCAACTTCTGTTGCAGCACCTGTGGAAGTATTTATAGTATATAGTTTGTCATCATTACCTGATGTTCCATAAAGTATATTATCATTTGAAAAGGACAAACCCTCAATATCACTAGCACCAGTAATTGTAGTAGCAACCGTCACAGCGCCTGTTGATGTATTTATTTCAAGTAGCTGATCTGATGAACCGTCATTACTTACTCCATATATACTTCCACTATAAGGTGAAATTGCAAAATCATCAAAATCTTCATAAACTCCACTACCGTCAATCATTACATAATCTACTCCAGAGCCAAAGGCATCTTGGATATAATATCCTGTTGCAGGGTCTATTTTAAAAAGCACATCATAATCTCCATCTCTTCTTTGTGAAGCCCATAGTTCTCCGGTTCTAGCGTCAAAGGCAAGGCCATCAACATCATCTAAAGTAACAGAGCCATCTGAACCACTAATGCTTCCTCCATTGTCAATATCGCCAATTGAAGAAAAAGTTCCTGAAGTTAAACCAAGGGTACCTAATGTACCACCATTTACTACATAGTAATATGAATAACCTTGAATTGGCCATATAGCCATTGCTTCAATATCTGAAACTCCATTAGATGTGAAATAACGGCTTAAACCTGAATTGCGATCCACCATATATCTATCATCATCAGAATCACTAATATAGTAAAGGAAATCAGCCATATCACCAATTGAAATAGCATAATCTTCTACTTCACCTTTATTTCCCTGCGAACCAGAAGATGTTGGTGCAGAACCTTTCAAAACAATTACCCTCATTCGAGTTTCGCCTACTGAAGCTCCTGCAGGAACTGTAATACTTATAGTATAAGTTTTTTCACCATTAACATCTGTGGCCATTACATAATTCTCACCAGAATCTGTAAAATCACCATCATGATTCCAATCAATCCAAACTGTTAGATACTTATGGTCTCTCTTTTTAATTTTTACACTTAGCGTATATGTATCTCCTCGTGTTACTAGAGCAGCATCATCGCCAGTATAATCAGTATAGGAGCTTTTATCAGTACCTGTATTGTTTATACCTTCAAATTTAACATCCTTAATAAAATAGTCTTTATTGCTATTACAACTAGCACTTGGATAAGTTTGAGCAAAACCAAAGCTTGTAGTAAATCCTAATAAGGCGATAATAAATAATTTAATTGATAAAGTCATATAATAATAATTTTAAATAATTCTCTCTCCCCTTCTCAATGAGTATGCCAAAAACCTCAATCAACTGACAATGTATTAGATAAGATAATATTATAATATGTGTCATTCTATATGTGTTTCATTTTGGGAATTATTATTCAATTTAGGAATAGATTATAAAAAAAAGCCATCCACCAGGCGGTGAACAGCTTTTATAACTCAATTATCTTTGTATTCTATTATCTGACGATAAGCTTCTTAGTAACTATTTTATCATCTGTTGTATATGATAAAAAGTATAATCCTTGTGCATGATTCGTTAAATCAACCTGATTAATAGTATTTGCTTCAAAATTGAGACGTCTAATTTCTTTTCCTATGGAAGAATAAATCACTATTTCAACTTCTTCTTTAGTCTCTATTACAAAACTACCATTAGATGGGTTAGGAAAAATAGATAATATTTCATCTGGGTTATTTCTTACAGCAATTACATTTGAATAAGCAGTAGTGCCATCAAAATCAACTTGCTTCAAACGATAATACATAACACCATCATTTAAGCTGTAGTCTGTACTTTGATAGTTTAATAATACATTAGAATTCCCAGCACCATTAACTTTATCTATACCTTCAAAATTAATATTATCTATTGATTTCTGCACTATAAAATAATCATTATTTAGTTCCGAGGCTGTTGACCAATCAATTTGCACATAATAGTCATTTAGTACTACTGTAAAATCAACCAATGTTACGGGAGTTACAACAGTAATATCGCGCCAATCCTGTTTCGAATCACTATCGTCATCTTGCAGAGCTATATCACTACCACAATCATACATTAAACCATCGCTAGTAGAGATTGAAAGTACTGGAGTGTTTTCTGCAACACGACTATTTGTACTTGCGCTAGTCATAATTATTGTAATAGCATTTCCGCTACTCCATCCTGCCCTATCTATTATCTCTTGAATAATTGTTTTAATACTAGTTGTTTTTTGAGCTGCACCCTTATCTCCTACCGTAGTCCAATCAGCAGGCGACCAACTAACGCTAGCAGTTGTTGTAGTTCTTCCACTTACATCATAATTTCCACTACCCTCAGAAAAAGCAGATGAATTATTAACATCTTCACCTTTTATTGTAATTGTAAGAGACCCTGAGGATGTTTCATCAACTTCAAATTGAATATTTGCTGCTGTAATAGTTGCCCCTTGTGCAATACTCACACCTGTAAATCTTATACCGACAGTTTGTGCCTGATCTTCGTATGTAAGCTCAATATCACTACTTGTTGTTACATCTGTTGTACCATTGGTATTATTCTCTTCACTTCTGCTGCTTGCTGTAAATGAGCTGGAAGATGAACCCTCACAACTTAAATCAAAAGCATCATCCAAGCCGTTTTTATTTAAATCTACTCCTGATGGTGAACTATCTGCCACACCATCACTATCTTCATCATTTCCTTCTATTAAATCACTACCACCATCATCATCAGAATCTAGTTCTAAATAATCTGCTGTACCATCACCATCATAATCATGTGGATCTATTGACTCTCCGCCACTGTTAATATCCCAATGATTTAGAATTCCATCGCCATCATTATCCTGAATAACAGAAGGTGAAGCATAATCCGCAGGACTATATCCTTCTCTAGTATCGTCAATTGAGTCACCATCAGAGTCTATATCACGATAATTTGGAAGTGTAACAGCCTCTGTGCCGCTATCAGTATTCGGAATAGGAAGCGCAGAGCTTGCGTAAGTATCGTGGTAACCATCACTATTTGAATCTGTAAAAGAATCTGCTTTGCCGTCACCATTGGAATCTGTTCCGCCTGCCTCTACTATATCGAGAATACCATCATTATCAGAATCTAAATCTACATAATCTTTATATCCATCACCATCACTATCATAATTTTCTAAGTTAGAAGTTGATCCATCATCAACGGTGTTCATAATACCATCACCATCACTATCTGACCCACCTATTCTACCAGTGGAATTACTAAAATTTGTTGGTGCAATACCACCATTTGCTTCAATAGCATCAGGAATACCATCATTATCACTGTCTGAATCTAAATAATCCTTAATACCATCACCATCTGTATCTTTTGTACCTTCGTCAGAATCTATTATACCATCATTATCTGAATCCAAATCACATTTATCATCTACACCATCGCCATCAGTATCACCATTTCCTTCTGAAAAATCAGGAATACCATCGCCATCACAATCTGCACCAGTATAAGCTCCAAAATTATTTCCAGAATCTGTATTATCAAAAGTTGTGAAATCTGCTGATTCCTTATTGTCGGTTGTTAGTGCATAACCCGAAGGCAATGTTGTTGTTTTAACTCTAATCGCTAAATTTCCAGTGGAGGCATATTCAAAACTATAATCACCTGATGCATCAGTGGTAGTTGTTTGCAATAACTCATCACCACCATCTACCTCATTATTATTATTAACATCATCCCAAAGCTGAATAGTAACACCACTAATACCTGTAGTTTCTCCTGCATCCTTTATTCCATCAGTATCTGCATCAGACCATAAATTTCCTGTAATTAGATTTGCTGCTTCCACAAGAGCTGCTAATGCTTCAACATCGCCACCGCTTATATCCGATACTTTTGTGGCTGCACCTGTTGATGTATTTAAAGTGTATAATTCATCTGTTGTTCCCGAAGAACCATATAAAGTTCCACTATTGGTGAAAGCTAAACCTTCAATATCGGAGGCACCAGTGATTGCAACATTTACGGTAATTGAACCTGTAAGTGAATTTATCTGAACAAGCTGATCGGAAGTACCATCATTACTAACACCCGATCTTGTCCCCACACTGGTAGATACAGCACTCTCAGCGAATGTTTGGTAAACACCAGACCCAACAAGGACAACATAATCTATATTACTTCCAAATACATCTTCTACAAAATGACCGGTTGTGGGATCAATCTGAAATAGAATATCGTAATCTGAACCACGCCGATTCGACGCCCAAAGCTTCTTGGTCCTGGCATCGAAACCCAGTCCATCTACATCATTTAATGATTGTGCACCATCGGCACCACTTGCAGTTCCACCATTATCAATCTCACCAATATTTGAATATACACCAGTTGAAAAAGACAATGTCCCTAAGTTACCTCCATTAGCAGCATATAATGTATATCCACCTTGTGATGGCCAGTTTGCAATAGCTTCCACATCGCTTACTCCATTATCTCCAATAGAGCTATTATTCTCATTTGGTATATCAATATTGTATAAATCGTTATTGCTATCAGACACATAATATAATACATCTTCGGTATCTGCAGAATATTCAATATGTAATATAGGATCCGTTTCTGCAGTTCTATGACTTGAGCTACTTCCTGTATTGGCAGTAATAATAATTACAAGATTACTTGATGCCCAACCAGACCTATTAACTAATTCTTGAATTATTGTATTAATATTTGGGCTTTTCTGTGCCGCACCCTCATCACTAGCAGTCCATGCAGGCGGACTCCACGTTACTGAAGCTGTAGTATTAGTCCTATCCGAAATATCGTCATCAGTTGATGTTAGGGAGGAAGCATTATCTGTATCTTCTGCTTTAATCGTAATCGTAAATCCTGTGCCACTTTGTGATTCATCTGCTTGAAACTGAATATAGCAATTAGAAACAGTAACCCCTTGTGGTATACTGACATTGCTAAAATGAATTCCAACAATCTGCTGTCCTCCTTGGTTGCCATCATAACACAACTCTAAATCTCCAGATCCAGTATAAATATGTCCATTAGAAGAATATTCCTCACCATAATCATCAGCAACAATATCAATTGAAAAATTAGTAGATTGTGAAAAAACACCTAAAGGAATTATTAATAAAATAATGAAAATCAGTTTCATATTAAGCATGTTTTAGAATATTGTGATATAAGGCAAACAGTCGTTTTCTTAACAGATATCAATTATATTGAGTTGATCTCACATTTTACAAACAATATGCCAACAACTTAAAACTCCTTATTCTCTGACACTTATAATTTATAAATATAAATAATTACAAAACAATAGTCTCAATATAAGAATTTCAGTCTCAAAAACAGCATACATATCCGATAATATGTGTTAAACACAGAAGTTTAACTAATAATTACAAAAACAGTTACAGTATTTCATATATAATTTATAAATATAAATAAAATTAACTGACTAACTGTGAGTTAAAGCATATCATTAGAATAGAGCATTCTGTTACTTAATTGCATTAACACATTTATCATATACAGACACACATATGCCAATACTTTAACTATCTACCACTTAGCCTCTTTTTGCGCATTATACTATAATTTTTTAAGAAAATAAATTATTTGCATTACCAAGTC
>JAOZKO010000022.1 GCA_029935325.1 Bacteroidales bacterium | reverse complement strand
AGCATTCGGCATGTATATTCTGAATACTTAGCTCGGCCTTGCCCATATTCTCAAAATAAACTATTGTGCTTTTGTTTTGTCCTTTTTTAATGCTTCCTAACGACAGTTCGGTGTCTCTCCAATCCAGTATAGGGTAGTCAGCACTATCAATACTGAATTCGTTACTACTATACATAATAATCTGGATTTTACGCTGTAGGGCTGCCTCTCTGCTATAAACGGAGTTCCGTTTATCATTGGGGTTGTCGCTAACCAAGCCTATTGATTGACTATCTCCCAATGGGTCCTCAAAAATGCTGAGCTGTCCACCATTGTCAGCTTTATTATGTAAATAGGGGAGAAAGTAACCATTTTCATATTCTGAAATAAAATTCTTTAAACTACCTATTCTTCTTTTTGATAATGCGAGATTGTATTCTGGTGAATTTAACGGGCTTGCATAGCCGCGAATTTTAATTCGAACCGTTTTTCCTTCACCCAACTCTCTTTTTAGTAAATCAGCAAATTTCTCTAGGTCTTCAAATCCATGTTCAACTTTTAAACTAAAAAAATCTTCAATCTGTAACTCTGCCTCCTTAGCTGCATTTGTACCTAAGCCATTGGAATACTCTTGTTTATAGGTTTCTTTAGCAAGAATATATTCTTCTAATAAATCTTTATAGTTAGCTTTTGTAGATGTTTTTCTGCTTTTTGGGTTTGGCATATCATTTTCGAAATACAAACTTAAGGGAAGTAACTTTTGAATAGCAATGACCACACTATCTTTTTTAAGGCTATCTTTAGGCGTTTCGGCCATTATAATACTGTCTTTAAACTCTTGACGTACTGCCTGATAAATATCGCTACAGCAACTCTCAGCATTTCCATGATAGTAGGAGCCTTTGCGGTTTGAGCTTAGAAAAGCTATGTTGCCTCCTCGGCGATGAGTGTAGTAAAGGTCATTAGCTGAGGAGTTTATGGCTGTTCCCATATTGGATATTTCCTTCCAACTACTTAAGCCTCCAGTGCTTTTAAATATATCGAACCCGCCAAAGCCCTTATGTGTATCTGAGCTGAAATACAAAATTCCGAGCTCTGTGTCAAAGAATGGAGTAAGCTCATGACCATTAGTGTTGATATTACTACCTAAATTGCTAATTTGTTCAATATTTCCATTCTTAATAATAGCATACCAAATATCATTTCCTCCAAAGCCATTTGGTTGATCTGAACTGAAATACAGAATATTATAATCTTTGTACTCAGCTAGGTAGGGGTGTGTGCTGGAAAAATTCTGTTTATTTACTTTTCCGAGTTTCTTTGGTTTACTCCAATGTCCTCTTTTTTTATGACTATAGTAAATTGCACATTGACCTATTATTCCCCCGTTATCAAAACAGCGAGTAAAATAAATTTCTTGTAAATTCTTGCTAAAACAAATATTTGCAGTAAAGTATTTATTGCTAGATATTTTATCGCTAAATATTTTTGATTTTTGCCAGCCTCTCTGATTTTGCTTGCTTATTAATATATCTGAGAAGTAAGTTTGGCTAAATACACTTTCAATGCTATCATCAAATACTGCTTGATACCTTGAAAACACCAATTCATTGCTAGAAATGGCAATAGGATTAAACTCAGAATATGGTGTGTTGATTGGAGGTGGAAGGTGAGTGATAATGTAATCTGATTTATCATTTTGATGGTTTAATGCATATCTGCAAGATTCAATGCATTGTTCAGATTGATTGCGCAAATGGCTTGAGCTACCGATAATTATATATTTCGAAAAACCATTAATTGATTCTTGGTATTTGCCTAATTGCTGGGCGGTTTTTGCGTAATAAAACCAAGTATCATTATTGAATTCCTTTTTGGATTCTATGAGCTTTGAATAGTAATAAAATGCTTTTGAATAGTTTAATTGCAATCTTAATGAGGTTGCGTATTTATAAACTATCTCATTATTGGTGCTGTCCTGCTTAAGGAGTTGTAAATATAAATCTCCAGCTCTACTGTATTGCTTATCATACATTAGTCCATCTGCTTTTGCTAAATCCTCTTTTGGATTCTGAGCATATAAAACCGATGTATTTAAAACTATTAAGCTCAATATTATCAGGGTTCTGTATGTGTATTTAAGTGCTCTCATATTAAAAAATTGGACAAGGTGTAGGGCCTATTTTTCTAATTTGTCGCTTTTTATAGATTAACCATCTTAAACTTACTTCCATGCCGCCCATATAATGGCTTGCCACACTTAGTGAGGACATATTAATATCATAAGTAGCGCCAAGCTTTAGGTTTTTATAATCCATTCCCAAATAGAGTATTATGGCATCCTTATTTCTTAGAAATGCACCTGTACTTAGAGCAAAATATCGCTTTCTGTCCTGATGTATTTTGTGGTATAGCCTTCCTCCAAAAATAAACTCTTGATATGGTCCTTGCCTGGCATAATAAATTGTAGGGATAATATTAAATGGTTGGTCAACAGTGATTTCAACAGTTGAATATGCTTGATATTTTATATCTAAGTTTGATGTATTATCATCCATTAAACTTTGGTTTGGTTTATTTAGATGCCAAAAAGAAGCTCCTGTATTAAATTTTAGCTTATTAGATGCTGCCCAAAACCAATGAACTCCTGCGGAAACATCAAAGAAAGTAAACTGATTAACTGTAAAGTGTTCGCTATGAGATGACCCAATATTTGATGATGTTCCATTCCACTGTTCAGGGAAATATAATTGAGTATAATCAATTGATCGTTGATAATACGACCCTTGAATGCCAAATGATAATAAGTTATTCTTTCGTTTATTTAGAGCTTTTACCCATGAAAGTGATAGCCCTGCTTGAGTTGTACCGTATTTTGAATCCCCAGCTTCATCTTTATTTACAATAATTCCGATGCCTATAAAATCTCCTTTTTTCTTTCGGTTTATTAACTTCATATCAAAGGAAGCCGAAAAGCTTTTGTACGGTACCGTTACTGATGCCCATTGGCTTCTGTTGTTTAGTGCAAACCTATAATTAGATTGAGTGTAGGCAGTAAGGGCAGGGTTGAGGTTTAATGGTGAATTGAAATACTGAGAATAGTGTAAATCCTGAGCATTAAGCTTGTTGGGTGATATGAATACCGCTAATGCAAAGATAATTGCTAAAAAGTGAAATATAGGGCTGTAAGACTTTGTTTGTAGATTGGCAAAGTTTGCTGTTATCCGATATTTGATTCTAGTTTTCCTCAATGCTATATGTTATCGAATCAAAGTAATATTTCCTTTTTTAATAAAAACCTCTCTATTGTAACAGGTTAGTTTTAGGTGATATACATAAACCTCTGATGTAAGCTTTTGTCCTTTATATGTGCCATCCCATGATTGATTTATGTCCTGAGTTTCAAAAACTAATTCTCCCCATTTATCATATATCATAAATTGCAAATCCCAACCTACGCTGGATTTTACGAATATTACATCATTTTTGCCATCGCCATTAGGGGTGAAAGCGTTTGGAACATAAATAAATGGCTCGTCGCAAATTACATCTATAACGAAAATTGTAATAGTGTCTTGCCATGAACAACCGTAAATATCATGAACTTCAACAATATATGTAGTAGTTACTAAAGGAGAGGCTGTTGGGTTTGATATGTTTGGGTCTGATAATCCAGTGGCTGGTGTCCATGTATAGGTGTATCCATTGCCTAGCTGTGTAGAGTGTAGTCCAAACTGCTCACCCTCGTAAATAGTATCCCTATCTGCCCAGGCTTGAAAATTAATGTAGATTGATGAATCAATAATAATAATAGTATCATAAGTAATACAATTATTAGCATCTGTTAAAGTAACATGATATGTGCCATCGCATAATTGGAAAGCAGGGTTGGCAGCTTGATTACTAGGGTCATCCCATTGCCATTGGTATGGGGGAGTACCCCCTTGCGGGTTTGCCCATGCTCTGCCAATACATGCTGTTTGACAAGGAATATTTTTTAATGCTGAATTTGAAACTAATAAGTCGGGCTCTATTAATGCAGTGTCTAAAGTATTAAAGCAACCATCTGCATCCGTTACTGTTAGACTGTAGTTTCCAGCTGGTAAATTAATAATAGGATTGCTATTCTGACCATTGCCCCATTGGTAGCTAATAGGATTTGCTCCGCCAATTACATTTACAAATATACTTCCGTTGGAATCGCCATGGCAAAGTGGATTCTGAACTTGTGTGGGATTTATAACTATCCTTTGGTCAATAAATACACTGTCATAATCACTACATCCATCTCTGTCGATTTGGAAGTATAAATATTTAGGGTTAGTAAATGTATGTGTTACGCTACTATCATTTGGATAGTTATTCAGAGTATCGGTAAAGAATTGGTTGCTAGACCAATGAAAATTCAAATTACTATAATTGCCACTTCCTGTTAGGGTGATTGAGTTTTGGCAAATGCTAGTATCATTGCCAGCATCTGCAATAAGGTTTATTACTTCAACTAATTGATGAAATGTATCTGCGCAAAGGTTGTTTGTCATTACCATTTTGTACCATGTGGTATTTATTGGTGAGGCAAAAGGATTGCTAATAAATGAGTTGCTTAGATTAGCGGTAGGTGTCCAAGAAAAGTGAACAGAGGTATCGTTGACTGGTAAAATGCCAATCTGAGTGGTGTTTCCTGGGCAAACATATTGTGGTAATAGAGTGTCAACATTTCCTGATAAAACTACTACTTGCTGAATAATGGTGTCCCTAATATTACAACTTTGTGGATCATAGATAATTAATTGAGCATCATACACTCCACTTTGACTGTAAATATGATTTGGAGATGCTAGAGTTGATGTATTTCCATCACCAAAGTTCCAACTGTACTGCGTTAGGCTAGGGTGCGAAAGAAAAGAAGTATTCACAAAAAAGGATGTATCAGGTAGGCAAACCACAGGAGGAATAATATAATCTGCAACTATTGCTGGGATATTAAAATCAACTTTAAAGACACCATTGTTGCAATTGTTACTATTATTAGTAATTGAATGCGCTCCAACAGTGGTGGGGAAGTCATGATTACCGCCACAACCAGCACATACATTTTGATAAATCCGACCTTTATTATCGAAGCGGGAAGTGCCTCCATCAACGTGCTCAGCAGAGGTGCTGCCTCCAAAGAAGCTTCCATAATCTAGAGCTGATGCATCATCTGTCATTACCATCAAATAGTAGTCGCTGCCATCAGTGGAGGATTGCATAGCATTTGTTGTAATGGGTAAGTTGTGGGTAGTGCCTCCTGCAAATGTGGCATTTACAGCGCCTCCCCATGCCGATAAATAAACTCTATTGCATAAATCAACCATAAAAGCAGAAGGTGCAATATCTATACCTGCAGTTCCATTTCCCCATGTGGTTGACCATGCTCTTGTTGCTAATGAGGGCATGAGTTTGGTGATGAATTGCCCATCCTTGGGGCTATTCCAAATGGCATTATAAATAAATACATTGGTAGTGTCTTTGGTTTGACCAAAAACATAGACATTGTCATATTTATCTAAATCAATCAAATAGCTTTGGTCATAATCACTGGAGCCAAGATATGTGCAAAAGATAATTGTAAAACCAGTCTTGCTAATTTTTGCAATAAATCCATCGGCTCCACCTCCCTGATAGGTAGTTTGATATACTCCATTGGTGGTTGCAATATTGCTTGAGGTGCTACCTCCTGTAATGTAGATATCTTGCTTCTTACTGACTTTTACGCCATAAATTGCATCATCACCGCTTCCTCCAAAAAAACTTGCCCAAATAAGATTACTTAAGCTATTGTCAAGTTTTGCAATAATACCATCGTTTTGAAGCCCTTTTGTACCCTGAAAAACATTTGCTGTTGTAGGGAAGTTCGAAGACTGGGAAGTAGAAACCACATAAACATTATTGTTCTTATCCATTATAATCTCACCTCTAATATCATCGCCATAATTATTAATTAATATATTTGAGGAGTTAATTCCATCATTATTACTTCCTCCTAAATACGTACTGCCAAGTAGTTGTGTGCCATCAAAACTTAAGTGCGAAATAAATAAATCGCTTCCATTTGCAAAATTAATACTTGATGATATTGTGGTATTTGTACCTCCATTATAGCTTGTGTCATATCCTTGTATTGTAGTTGAAAAGTCCAAAGAACTTGTAGTTCCAAACACAAAAAGCTCATCATTTGAATTAACAACAAGGCTTGCAGGTACTTCTCCTGCACTGCCGCCTAGGTAAGTGGAGTATATTAAAAATGATCCTGTTGTATCGTATTTGGTGATTCCAACATCAAATGCTCCACTGAAGGTGGTGTCTAGAGCTCCTATTGTAGTGGGGTATCCGCTGCCAAAAACAATTCCTCCAGCATAAAGAAATCCCTTGGAATCATATGTGGCAGTAAAGCCCCAATTATCAGCTAATGAGCCTGAGTAAGTGGCAAATACTAATGTTGGGTCTATAACTAATTCTAAATCTTTATTATATGATTTTGGAAAATGAAAGCTTAATATATTGTCATTAAGAATATAATCACACTCAATATTTATAGTGTCTCCATTATTGTTTAATTGGTAGGCTATAGGTTTTGACTCAATTATTGTATTAACAGAGGTTTTGATATGTAGGTTTCCTCTTTTTAACTTTAGATTGTCAACTCCTTCATATTCAATCAGTATTTTGTTAGGGTCAGCATTAGGTTCTATTATAAAATCCCATTTAATATGGCCTGATTTAGAATATACTTGAAGATTGATTCCGGTGTAAATAGACTGATATTCAATATTTTGGTATTTGTTGATATTTGAAGCCCATTTGCTTCTGTCGTTACCTATAAAATAATTCTCATATTCAAATAGAACATCAGAACCAATTACTTTGGCGTTAGGGTTAGAGTTTACAAACTTTAAATAGTAATTATGACGTTTAATTTTTTTAGGTGGTTTTAATTTTGGGTTTTTTAACCGATTGGCATGAGATATTGTTTCTAATTCATCAGCATTGTATAGGTCAAATCTAAGTCCGGTTTCTTCAATCCAAAGGTTTCCATTCCCTAAAGGTGCTTTGAAACGTACTTGCTGTGGCCATTGGCCTTTGTTTTCACTAAATTCTGCTTGTATAACAGCAATACTATCTTTAGCGTCACCAAAAAGAAGGGTGGGAGCTAAGGCAATTAAGATAAAAATTAAGCTTCGAATTACAAACATAATACAGCCTTTAATGAATATACAAAACTACAAAATATTATGTATATATTATAAGGATAATTTTTAATGCTAATTAGTTGCCTTGGAAATTATTTATTGATTAAAAAATGCGTATTTTTGCTGTAAATTATGACTGACAAAATTGCAGTGCTGTAAATCATATATTTTATAAAATACAATTAACCAGATAGTAATGGTTATTAAATAAAGTAATAGTTTAATATTATTTATCATATGAAGTTAAAGTTATATATTTTGTTAAGCCTATTTTTTTTATCAGGGTTTACATACTCACAAACAGCAAAAGAATATTATTCAATGGGCATGATAAAGATGCTTGAAGGTGATTACTCCGCATCCATTGATGGTTTTACAAAGGCAATCAAGAAGGATAGGAATTATGTTGATGCATATTTTAATCGTGGAATTTGCTTTGAGAAATTGAAAAAATATCAAGAAGCGATTGATGATTATTCTGTGGTAGTAAAACTTAAGCCATTCATGTACCAGGCCTTTAATAATAGAGGTTTGCTATATTTTAAAACAGACAAATACGAAAAAGCAATTGCAGACTTTAGTACGAGTATTAGAATAAATCCAACTTATCCTTTCTCATTTTTGTATAGAGCAAATACGTATTTGAAGATGAATGAGTTAGATAAAGCAAAGGCTGATGCTGAAGTTGTATTAGGCAAATTGCCAAATTATATAAAAGCTCATTCTATTCTAGCTAAAATTGCTTTTATCCAGAAGGATTATAATGATGCTTTAAAACATTATAATTTTCTTTGCGAAAAGCAAAGCAGTAAAGCCGAGAACTTTCTTGGTAGGGCAAGGGTTTTTAATGCTTTGAATAGAAATGATGAAGCTTGTGTGGATTATAAAAAAGCAATTGAACTTGGAAGTGAAGATGCTAAGAATGAAAAGCCTGTAACTTGTAAATAATACAGTAATTACATACCGTAAGAAGTAAAAAGGCTAAAGTAGAAAGGCTAAAGTAAAAAGGAGTTTAGCTGTTTGGATGATTTAAACAATATATTTACGATTTAAGAGTATGATTGAAGACTTAAGAGGGGCTTTGATTAAAGTGCCTTGAAGTCCTCCTTGAAGAAGGAGGTGGTCATTTTTCAGAAAAGATTTTATTGTGCAGAATAAGTATTCTGAAAAACGGTCGGAGGATTGATTTTGATGATTGAAAGGCAGAAGTTTAAAGACAATTATTTATATTTCCAAGCCAATAATAATAGCCTGGTCTTCAATAGTTTTATTGTAAATAGTAAATCCCATTTTCTTATAAAATGGCAATGCTGCTGGGCTATCTTTTGAGCAAGTGTGAAGAAAAATACTAGCTTCCCCTTTTTTAATCAGCTGTTGAAAAGCGAGGTGCATCATCTTGCGACCATATCCTTTGCTATAAAATTGTGGTAGAATTCCGAAATATACTATTTCTGCTTCCTTGGCAGAGAAATCAAATTCGAAATAACCAATTATTTCTTCCTTATTATATACATAATAAATCTCATGCTTTGAATTGCCGAGTAGTTCTTCTAATTCTTTGGGGGTCATTAATATACGGCTTGACCAATTCCATAGGCCCCCAATAGCATAATACATTTTAAGGTATTCTTGATTGCTTAATTTATTTTGCTTAACGCATTTAAGTTCTGATTGTTGAGGGCTAGGCTCTGTGCTTATAAAAGTTTTTCTTAGATACCATACGCTTGCAGCTTTGTATATGACTTCTTTATAATCCATTACCAGCCTTTATGCGATGGATACCAATGCTATACTCTTTAAGAATTATGGATACAAGGTATTGGTAATCACTATCATTATTTACAAAGTCTAGGTTGTTTGTGTCAATAATTAGAATTCGCATCCCATCTTGTTGCTTGATAAAATCAAAATAGCTCTCTTGAATTTTTTCAAGGTATTGATCTTTAATGTCTTGTTCGTAATCTCTACCGCGCTTTTTAATATTTGCTTGCAATCGATCAACATTTGCATATAAATAAACCAAAAGATCAGGTTTTACTAAGCTTTGGTTAATAATATCAAATAGAGTTTGATAAAGTTTAAATTCATCTTGCTGTAAAGTTTTACGTGAAAAAATCAAGGACTTATTAATGAAATAATCAGTGATAGTAAAGCTTTTGAATAAATCACCTTTACCAAGTCCATCCTTTAATTGCTGATATCTTTCTGCCAAGAACGAAAGTTCCAAAGGAAAAGCATATCTATCTTGGTCTTTGTAAAATTTTGGAAGGAAACTATTATCCTCAAACTGCTCAAGGATAAGGCGAGCATTATTGTCTTTAGCTATTTTAGACGCTAATGAGGTCTTTCCTGCACCAATGTTTCCCTCAATGGCAATATAGTGGTATGGGCTCTCTATTTTACTCATAAGGCCATACTTTGGTTGAATCAACACAGCTATCTAAAAGTTCTGTAATACTTTTTGATAATGTTGGATGTATAAAGTCAGGATAAATATCCATTAGGCAGTTTAAAGTAAACTTCCGTAGGTGTAGTCTTGGATGAGGAATAATAAGTGTTTCTGTATTAATAATTTCAGAATTATAAAATAATATATCAATATCCATAATCCTACTTTCATAGGTGTCAGAATGCTGTATTCTTCCTGCTTCTTTTTCTATTCTTTGAAGCTTGCTTAGAAGTTTATCTGCAGTTAATGAAGTGCTTATGATAATTGCTTGATTCAGAAAATTATCATTTGAATCAAAGCCCCAAGCCTCACTTTCGTGTATTTTTGAAAGAGATATAATTTTTCCACATCGATTTTCAATTGACTTAATCGCCAATGATAAATTAGCTTTGCGGTCTCCCAAATTTCCTCCTAAAAGTAAAATAGACTGATTCATCGGTATTTATAATAAATCTAAGATTTCGATTAATGAAAAGCAAATTTATATAATTACAATTTAGCTTAGAAAGCTTTATTGAAAGGTTTTTAACAATATGGTGAGTGAGGAGGATGAATGGTTGATTGATTGGTTGATTGATAGGTTGGTTGGTTGGTTGGTTGGTTGGTTGGTTGGTTGGTTGGTTGGTTGGTTGGCTGGGAAATCATTAAATTTGGCAAACTGCTGTAGTTGATCGTTATATATAATGGAAAACTAAATTTTAATTTGTATTTCAAATTAGTGATTTTATTTTTTTTTAATATGGATAATTTATACTTTTGCACTCTAATTAATTTGAGAACAAAATTTATTTTGGAATGAGGAAATATAGTTTATTATTTTTTAGTTTTTTCCTATATGGAGTATTGTTGGCAGGCGGTCAACACAATACGTCTAGTAGTGATTCTTATAAGCCTGATCCGTATTCTGGCGATGTAGTTCCAATTTTAAATGTTTATTTAGGGCCTTCGATATATAAAACTGCTACTCCCAGTATGTCATTTTTTGGAAGTTATGAAATTCCTGCAATTGATCCAAATTTAACGTTAGGTCCAGAAATTGGATTTGGTATGGGTGGTAATATAAATGGTGTTAGTACCTCTACTTTAGCATTGTCAGTTAAGGCTACCTATTATGCCGATTGGCTGATACCAAATATGCCAGATGAGTTTGATGTTTTTCTAACAAGTACAGCTGGTTTGTATATACTGTCAGGTACTTCTGGCTCATCTGGATTGCAATATGGTAATTATGTAGGTGGAAGATGGCATTTTAGCGAAAATATGAGCATTTATGGTCAGGTAGGCTATGGAAACTTATTTATTGCTGGTGGAATATCAATTAAGTTTTAAAAATCTATTTAAGCTATAATTATGCAAGAGGTTATAACATTTGGACTATTTGTTTTTACTAGTTTTTTGGCATTGATTAACCCATTAGGCGTTGCACCTGTTTTTCTAGCAATGACGAGTGATTTAACTGCTAAGCAAAGAAGAAAAACAGCCTTTAAGGCAACTTTAACCGCATTTATAACATTAACAATATTTGCTTTTGCAGGCCAATTACTATTTAAGTTTTTTGGTATTTCTGTTAATGGATTTAGAATTGCGGGAGGAATTATTTTCTTTATGATGGGCTATGAGATGCTAAACGCAAGAGTTAGCAGAATTAAGTACGATTCTGCCGATGTGGAAAATGCAATTGATGATATTGCTATTACTCCGCTTGGAATACCAATGCTTGCAGGTCCTGGAGCTATTACCAATGCTATTGTATTGATGCAAGATGCTCAAGGTATTCAATTTAAAATTGTCTTGCCAATTGCTATTTTTCTTGTATTGCTTTTAACGTTTATATCTTTTATTGGTAGTGGGGTGATAATGAAGTACCTAGGAGAGACAGGAAATAAAATTATGCTAAAACTTATGGGATTAATTATGATGGTTATTGCGGTCGAGTTTTTCTTTAAAGGATTAAAACCAATCATTCAAGATATTATTTTTAGGTAAAATCTGCTTTCTGAAGTAATAATTACATAATATGTTTAAGTACTTAAATATGTATTACCTTTGCATAAATTAATAAATATATAATATATGAAAAAGACTTTTTTACTTTTAGGACTTGTTTTAGGAATTGTTTTTACTGGAAACGCTCAATTGGAAGTGACTCCCACGGGAGGTTTTTTCTGGGGTGGTAAGGTGCAGTTTTACGAAGGGGAGATTGATATGCATGATGGTGGTAATTTTGGGATTATTTTGGGAGTACCAACCATGAAAGGAAACTTTGTTGAATTATCATATTCAATGACAGCTAGTTCTGCAGACTTTAGACCCTATAGTTCATTTAATGGATACAATCCAGTTTCTGCAGATTTAAATACACATTACCTTATGATTGGGTCATATCAGCAATTTGATGTAGGTGGTAAAGTTGTTCCATTTCTTGGAATTAGTTTAGGAACATCAATATTTGATTTTGATTATCCTAATAGTGCAAATCTATGGAGATTTAGTATGGGAATTAGTGGTGGTTTAAAATATTATATCAGTGATAGAATAGGTATTCGTATCCAAGGAAGATTTCTAATGCCAATGTATTTTGCAGGAATGGGATTCTATGCAGGTATAGGAACTGGCGGAACAAGTACTGGCCTTTCAATGAATGCTGGTGCAATTGCCTACCAAGGAGATGTTAGTGGAGGTCTTATTTTTAGATTAAAATAAAATTCACTTATAAATAGCTTGATTTCTCAAGCTAATACCTTTAAGAGTAAAAGATGCAGTGAAAGCTTCATTTTTTACTCTTTTTTTTTGCTGAGAATTTCATATGGTAAACTACTTAGTATATGACGCTTCTATAGAATTGTAATTAGCGTAAAATTAGCTATTCAGTATTGTTTCCTTTATCAAGATTGTGTATTTCATATTCTATAAAGCATCTACCCCTGAAAGGGTAATATAATAATAGCCATGGATGAAATCCATAGTGATTATTATTGTGGTAGTGGTTTTGATGTGTATTTTTGGCAACTCGTCATTATTATTTGTTTTATAATTAGAAATAAAACACTATGTATATCACTGACGCTGAAAGGGTCAAACGTGAATAACCGTGGATGAAATCCATGGTTATGAATATGCAATTGTTAGGTTTTGGCGGTATTTTTGGTTTTTCAAAAATAGTGACAAAACATATTTCTTTTTATAACAAATCCGATAGCTATTGGATGGAATTAAGGAGCTTAGTAAGCCAATGAGATACATTGAATTATTTTTTTCTCTGCCCCACAAACACACCAAAAACAACAACAATAATTCCTATCGCTAATTTTAGGTCTAATTGTTCATCGGGTAATATTATCCATGCTCCAATGGCTGTAATTACAGGAATTAGGTTGGTAAACATAGCTGTTTTTGTAACACCGATTTTTTCCACAGCAGAAATAAAAAGGTAAAGTGCTCCCAAAGAAGCGAATATTACCAATTGAAGAATTGCTTTTATAAGTTCAAAATTTGGTTCTACATTTACAAAATCATTCCACTCATAATAAAGAAAAAATGGCATAAAATACACTAGGCCAATTATATTCATATTAATAATGATTGTAGCAGGGTGGTATTTTGATGAAAGCTTTTTTAGTTGAATGGTATATAATGCTCCAGCAATTACTGCCACGAGCATTAATAATATTCCCGATGGTGAAGCAGCAAAACTAAAGTCTTTTTTGAAGATTAAAATAAGGATTCCCAAAAAGCTTATTATCAGTCCAATAATAATGTTTTTATTGACTCTCTCTTTTAGAATATAATAGGCAAATATTGGAATAAATAATGGAATTGTACCAATCATAATGCTAGCCACTGAACTTGACACTCTCATCATACCTAGGCTTTCACCCATAAAATATGCAAAGGGTTCAAAAAATGCTAGTAATAGAAATGCCTTTAAATCTACTTTATGAGGAAAAATCTTGATTTTAGAAATAGAAGTCACAGCTACCATAATTATTATGGAAAGACTTAGGCGAAGAAAAACGGTGCTAAAAGGACCAATGTATTGGTAAGCTATCTTTATCCATACGTAGGACATACCCCAAAAAAACATGGCCAAAACTGCCATTATATAGGGTTTTAATGATGCTGTCTGATTCACAATATTATTGATTAAATGTTATTAAAACTTTCTTCTTTTTGTTCATCCTTAAGGTAATACTCCGTTAATGTTTTATATAAATCACACAGTCAGGCGATTACGGCTTTATGCAATAATGTATAATATTCACAAAATCAACACTTTGCGTCTTGGCGTCTTTGCGAGAAACAAAAACTCAACGAACTATTGTAAGAACCAGAGGCAAAAAACAGAAAGTTTCACTAATTTCAATAATCGTTTTCTTCAAACTCCGAACTTCAAACTCCGAACTCCCAACTCCGAACTCCGAACTTCGAACTTCAAACTACCGCATATCAAACCACTCAGAAATATTATAGCGTTCTTTATTAATGAAATCGTTATGTACAAACTCATTGCTTTGTTTGTCATGGATATAGTCTTCTTTCCAATTGTCAATATTCTTCTGAATTTGACTCAATGCATCGCAGATAAAGTATAACTCTTTATTTGTCATTGTAGGGTGAATGGATAGGCGTACCCAACCAGGTTTTAGGCTCAAATCACCGCTATTGATCATATCTGTAATACGGTGCGATTCTTCGAAACTAACATCCAAAAGTATGTGACCATAGGTGCCAGCGCATGCGCAACCACCTCTGACTTGAATTCCAAATCTATCATTCAATAATTTCACCACCATATTATAATGGATATTATCAAAATAAAATGAAATTGCTCCAATACGTTCTTTTATATTTTTAGCAAGCACATTAAGTCCAGGAATTTTACCAAGTTCAGTAAGGGCTATTTTCACAAGCTGATGTTCTCTTTCAGCCATGTTCTTGACACTCATTTCATTCTTAAGTTTAATGGCTAGGGCTGTTCTGATTGCTTGCAAAAATCCTGGTGTGCCACCATCCTCACGGGCTTCAATATCATCGTAATATTTATACTCACCCCAAGCATTGGTCCAATCAACTGTACCGCCACCGGGTTGGTCTGGTGAATCTAAACTGTAAAGTTCCTTATTGAAAATAAGCACTCCTGATGAGCCTGGGCCACCAAGAAACTTATGTGGTGAAAACATAATTGCATCTAGTGCTTGCGTACTATCTTCAGGATGCATATTCATATCAACATATGGTGCTGATGCTGCAAAATCAATAAAGCATAAGCCGCCATATTTATGCATAATAGCTGCCATTTTGTGATAAGGAGTTTCAATTCCCGTAACATTACTACAGGCACTAAAGCTTCCAATCTTCTTTTTGCGATGGCTATAAGATGAAACTATTTCTTCCATTTTTTCAAGGTCAACCATATTGTCCTTATTGGGAGGTAGAATTACCACATCGGTATATGTTTCGTACCATGATGTGTGATTGCTATGATGCTCCATATGGGTGATAAATACAACAGGCTTTTCTTTTTCCTCATGTATGCATTCTCCTTTGGAAATTTTATCGCAAGATTTTAATCCTAATATCCGTTGAAACTTATTTACAACTCCTGTCATTCCAAAACCAGATGTTATTACCACATCACTCTCATGTCCATTTACATGCTTACGAATTATGTGCTTAGCCTCATGATATGCTTTGGTCATTACAGTTCCAGTTTCGCTAGTCTCGGTATGAGTATTAGCAACAAAAGGCCCAAAAGTTTTACTAATCTTATCTTCAACTCCTTGATATAGTCTGCCACTGGCAACCCAATCAGCATAAATAATCTTTTGCTTCCCATAAGGACTCTGAAAACTAGTATTTTGCCCTATGATATTTCGCCTGAATTTGTCGAAGAATTGTTCCATAAAATATATTCTGTGTTTTAGAATTTATGATGCAAAAGTAAGAAAAATTAGATAATAACGTCTATTATGCTTTATTTTGTTTTTAGGGTAAATCTAAAGGTTTGTCGAATTTTTGTTTTTTTTATATTTGTCTAACAAACTATTATTCATCATTATTTTTTAACGAAAGAAATTAATACTTTTGTGGTGAAAATTTATATGATTATGGAGAATTCCAATTTAGATGGCGTTTTCAATTTTCTAAAGGAAATTGAAAAGAATAATAATAGAGAATGGTTTACAGCAAATAAACAGATGTATTTGGATGCGCAGGCTGATTTTCATAAATTTATAGATATTATAGGAAATGAGATTGCAAAATTTGATAATAGCTTTTCCTATTCTCAGGCTAAGGATTATACTTATAGAATATATCGCGATGTTCGCTTTTCAAAGGATAAATCTCCCTATAAAAACCATTTTGGAGCATACTTATGCAATGGTGGTAGAAAATCAGAGTTTGCAGGTTACTATTTGCATATTCAGCCAGGAGCTTCTTTCTTTGGAGGAGGAGTTTATCGCCCACAAAAGAATACACTGAAGGCAATCCGACAGGAAATATATTATTCCACGGATGACTTTGTAAATATATTGTCAGATCAAGATTTTAAGAAAACCTATCCTAAGCTAATGGATGATAAGCTTCAGCGAGGGCCTAAGGATTTCCCAAAGGATTGTGCTGCAATCGAATATATTAAATATAAAAGCTATGTACTTAGCCATGAACTTAGTGAGAAAGATATTCTACATAAATCATTTTCCACGTATTTGATACAAGGATTTAAGTTATTATTGCCTTTGAATAAGTTTATTAATAATGCCATTGATATGGCTGACGAATCTTAAACTATGAACAAAAGAGTTCTAAATATTATTTTATCATCTACCATAATTTTAGTGGTTTTATTGGCTTATCAAAATATTTATGATAATGAATTTCATTTTGATGATTCTCATACCATTCAGGATAATCCATATATAAAGGATATATCGAATTTGCCAAAGTTTTTTACTGTTGGCTCCGAAACCTTTAGTAGTCTGCCTGCCAATCAAGTATATCGCCCTGTGGTTACTTCTAGCATCGCTATTGATTATTGGTTGAGTAAGAATTTCTCGGATAGTAAAAATGGTTTTGATATGAGCTTCTATCATTATTCAATGATGCTGACCTTTATTCTACTATTGGTTTTATTATTTGCTTTTTTTCTAAAGCTATTTCAAAAAGCACGAAAGCACTCATGGAATATCTATTTTGCTTTTTTTGCCACAGCTTTATTCGGGCTTCATACCGTAAATGCTGAAACATTAAACTATATTATTTCACGATCTGATTTGCTTTCTACATTTTTTGTAGTGGCAAGTTTTGTTATTTTCCTGTATTTTCCCAATAAGCGCAAATGGGGATTTTTTCTAATTCCTTTTGTTTTTGGAATACTCACCAAGCTAACTTCAGCAATGTTTATTCCTATGCTAATGGTATATTATTTTGTTTTTGAATATATACCAATGAGCACTGGCGAGAAAC
>JAOZKO010000192.1 GCA_029935325.1 Bacteroidales bacterium | reverse complement strand
TAAATAATAAATAGTAAATAATAAATAGTAAATAATAAATAGTAAATAATAAATAGTAAATAATAAATAGTAAATAATAAATAGTAAATAATAAATAATCAATAATAAATTTCCTCAAGAAAAAGCCCTTTCGCAGGAGCTGATACACCAGCATTATTCCTATTTTTGCTTTTTATTATTTCTTTAAAATCATCAAGTGTAATTTTATGCCTTCCAATATCCACCATTGTACCAACAATTGCTCTAACCATATTTCGCAAAAAACGATCTGCTTTTATTTCAAATATTATTAACTCATCTGTTTGTTGCCAATGTGCCTGCATTAAATTACAAATATTGGTTTTATTATCAGTATGTAACTTTGCAAAGCTAGTGAAGTCTGTAGTTGTCTTCAATATTTCGCATGCTTTATTCATCAGGTCTATATCCAAACTGCCAAGGCGTAACCATGCGGTATCATTTCTAAATGGATTCTTTTGATGGCTTATATAGTAATGATAGGTTCTGCTTTTTGCATCAAAACGTGCATGAGAATCACTGTCAACTTTATAAACATCATGAATAACAATGTCTTTTGGTAAAAATGAATTTGTTTTATAAATAAATAGAGGTAAATCATTGCTAAATAATTTATTATCCATCTCAAAATGAGCAATATAATTACGCGCATGTACCCCAGCATCAGTTCGCCCAGCTCCCGTAATTGCTGTTTTGGTTTGCAAAATTGTAGAAAATGCCTTCTCTAAAACCTCCTGCACACTTATACCATTTGGTTGTATTTGCCAACCATGATATGCCGTTCCTTTATATGATAATCGAGCAAAAAATCTCATATTATTGATTGTTGGATTGAACTACTTTTGCTTTTTCAAAATATTGAGTAGCTTTCTCTTTATCTCCTAATGCTAAATAAGAATTGGCAATATTCTGGTATATTTGAGCATTAGGTTTTTTCATATTGCTTAAAGCCTTTTCAAAGAAATAAATCGACTGCTCGGCATTACCTCTAATTCCGTGCAATACTCCTAGGTTTTCGCAGACACTAGCATTCTTTGGGTTTATCTCATAAGCTTTAAATAGGTAATACTCAGAAGCACTGAAGTTGTTTTTATATTTTCCATATATCTCACCTAGCTTATTGTATGCTTCATCATATGTCGAATCTTGTTTTATTAAATTATTTAGAATAATTATTGCAGTATCTAAATTATTTAAATTTAAGTAGTTATCAGCAATATAATATACTACTTCCGATTCTGATTTAAATTCTCCCTCATAGTATTGAAAAACATCAAGAGAGCTCTTATACTCTTTAATATTATGCAATTTAAGGCCAAGACTCTTTATATTTGAAGGTGCATCTCTTCGTTCACCAAGCCTAATACTTTGAACATATGACTTAAAAGCCAGATTATAATCTTCCTTTTCAAAATATACATTACCCAGCAAGATATACGCTTGAACATATTTAGGATGTATCTGAATACCTTTCTTTAGAAACAGCTCAGCATCATCCAACATTTTAGCTTTTTGCATCGGATTATATTCTGTTTTGGCTTTTTCATAGGTTTTGCCACCAGCAGATACATTGCATTTTGCTGAATTATGCGACACCAATACATCGGTAGTAAATAGAGTATAATCATCCTCCCAAGCATGATTTCTGTCAATGGTTTTTAATCCAAAGATAATTACCAAAGGAATGGTGAAAAGGTAGAGTATAGCTGGAGTATTATGCAAAAAACGTTTGCTGAAAAGAAGAATAAAATGTGCAAATATTAATGCAAGACCTATGTTTGCAATAAAAATAAAACGTTCATTCATAAATGCACCGATGCTTACAAATATATTGGAGGAGATACTAAAAACAAAAATATAAAACAGCCAGCCATAAGCTACAAAACTGTTTAATTTTCTTTTAAATACAGTTAAATACAATTGATACAAAGACCAGATAGTCATTGTGATATACAATGCCAATGACAAAATCACTAGAGGATTACTCCAATTGGTAAGCTCAATTGTATAAGGGTAATAATCATGAGTTAATGAGATTGGTAGAATATATAACTGAATATAATGCCACCAAGTGAAAAGTATTGTAGCGTATTTCTCCGAATCACTAGCAGCTACGAAAGGGTTGTTTAATAGTTCAGCCACTTCAATTGACTCTGGTAAACCAACCATTTGTATTCTAAAAACAAAATATGATGCTATGCTAGCAACAACTACTGTCATTAGAATAGAGAATTCCATTTTGCCAATTGCTCTAAAAAATAGTATTGTTAAAGGTATTATTCCTAGAAATGTTAATGCTGTTTCTTTTGCTAATATACCCAAGAATAGGCTAATAAAAACACCTAATAGGTAAATTGGTTTATGAGTATCGTACCATGATAAAGACCAAAATAAAGCAGCTAAACTGAATACTAAACTTAACAATAAATCAAAACTTTTAATATTTGCAACAACCTCAGTATTAAGAGGGTGGGATAGGGCTATTAATGTAGTAATAAAAGCTAGGCTAGTCCATTGTGGATTACTTCTTCTAAAGATTTTTAGTAAAGTAATATACAATAAAAGCATGGAAAAAGCGAAGAATAATGTATTTTGAATATGCCATAATTTAGGGCTTAGTCCATGGGTTGAATATTGTAAATTAAAAATCCATTGTGATAATGGTCTATACCTTCCTCCTGATAATAATGACTTTCCCTCTCCTAAATATCCTACAAATGCATCAGTAGTTAATATTTTTATTAATCCTTCGGGTCCACCTTTGGTAAATTCATTTTGGGTAATCATCATGGTGTCATCAGATGCGAACCCAAAATCCCATGTATTAACATAAAGTAAGATGCTTAAAATGAATATTATAAGCATCTGCACATCTCTTATATTGTATTTTATCTTACTCAAAATCAGTATATAATAAATATTTCTTACGGATTAATTTAAACTCATCTAAGTCGGCTTGCCACGATTGCTTAATAGCCTCTGCACTCATGCCTGATTCAATTTGTTGCTGTAATAGATTTGTTCCGGCTAATTTACTAAAAAATGAATTGAAGAAATCTTTTCTTTTATCCAAACTATTGTAAGAGTCTATTAACCAGTTTAAGTTAATGGCAGCACTGCTTTTGGCAATATCATTACTGTAATTCTCAAGGCTAAAAGCTTTGCATTTCTGACCTTTAAGCTTAGGATTTGGAGCAATATTTTTTATTGATACTGGCACTACTATAGTATCATATTCAAGGAAATTAGGATGACCATACATTTGAAAGGGCAAATCGGTACCTCTTCCAATACTTACTATTGTTCCCTCAAATAAGCATAAACTAGGGTATAGATTGATAGAAATATTATTCGGTAAGTTTGGTGATGGGCGAATGGGCAGATTATAACTCATTATATGGTCATAATTCTTTATTGTGATTATTTCAATATCACAGATTAAACTATCAGATAACCAGTGTTCTCCATTGAGCATTAAAGCATATTCACCTAATGTCATTCCGTGTACAATAGGCACAGGATCTAATCCTACAAATGATTTATGCTCCTTTTTCAGTATTGGACCATCAACATAATATCCATTGGGGTTTGGCCTATCTAATACAATAAGCTTAACATTATTCTCCGCACAAGCTTCCATACATAAATGAAGTGTGCTTAAGTAAGTATAAAACCTTGTGCCAACATCTTGTAAGTCAAATATAAGAATATCAATATCTTGTAAGTCACTCTTAGTAGGTTTTTTATGCGCACCATAAAGAGAGATAATTGGAAGACCCGTTTTTGAATCTATTCCATCTTTAATATGCTCACCAGCTCCCGCATCTCCTCTAAAACCATGCTCAGGACTCATTACCTTTTTTATATTTATATCAAGAGATAATAAGGTGTCAATAAGGTGTGTTTCCTTTACTAATGAACTTGGATTAGCAACCACAGAAATGCTCTTTCCTAATAGCAGACCAATATATAAATCCATCTGTTCTGCACCAACAACAATGTTGTTTGCTTTTAAATCAACCGTATCAGTATTTACACTTATGGAGCTACTAGTCTGACTACAAGCCGAAAGTACGCTTGAAATCAATATAGAAATGATAAATAATGTAATTGAAAAATTATGTTTAATAGTCATAAAATAGGTTTAATTACTAATCAAATCTCTGGATATTCGCTCCCAAAGCATTAAGTCGCTGGTCAATATTCTGGTAACCTCTATCAATTTGTTCAATATTATGGATTGTACTTTGTCCATTTGCAGAAAGAGCAGCAATTAATAGAGCAACTCCAGCACGAATATCTGGCGAAGTCATCTGAATTCCACGAAGCGGCATTTGCCGATCATGACCAATAACTGTTGCACGGTGTGGGTCGCAAAGAATAATTTGAGCACCCATATCAATCAATTTATCCACAAAGAAAAGCCGACTTTCAAACATCTTCTGATGAATTAGAACACTTCCTTTAGCCTGAGTAGCAACTACTAAAGCAATTGAAATAAGGTCAGGAGTAAAGCCTGGCCAAGGCGAATCAGCTATTGTCATTATTGAACCATCTATAAAAGATTCTATTTCGTAACTTTCTTGTGCTGGCACATAAATAGAATCTCCACGATTTTCCATCTTAATTCCCATACGCCCAAATATCTGAGGTATCATTCCTAACTCCTTATAATCTACGTCCTTTATTAGTATTTCGGATTTAGTCATTGCTGCCATTCCAATAAAACTACCTACCTCAATCATATCAGCAAGCATAGTATGTTCAGTGCCTTTCAAGCTGCTAACACCTGTTATTGATAATAGATTAGAGCCAACGCCTTCAATTTTTGCGCCCATTCTGTTTAGCATTCTGCTAAGCTGAATAAGATAAGGTTCGCATGCTGCATTAAATATTTGAGTGGTACCTTCTGCCAAAACTGCTGCCATAAGGATATTCGCAGTTCCAGTAACAGAAGCTTCATCAAGAAGCATATATGCACCTTTAAGTCCTTTTGTTGTAATAGAATAGAAATGCTCTTCAGCATTATAATTAAAATCAGCACCGAGCTTCATTAAACCAATAAAGTGAGTATCTAATCTACGCCTACCAATTTTGTCACCACCAGGCTGCGGAAGATATGCTTCGCCAAATCGGGACAAAAGAGGACCCATTATCATTACCGATCCACGCAAACTCGAAGCTTGTTCTTTAAATTCTTCGGTCTTCATATATGCTAAATCCACCTTATCAGCCTGAAAGGAATACGACTCGGCTCCCAATTGCTCAACCTTCACACCCATATCCTTTAGCAATTGTATAAGTTTATTTACATCACGAATGTTTGGAATCTTATTAATAATTATCTTCTCAGCACTTAATAGAGTTGCGCTAATAATTTGAAGTGCCTCATTTTTAGCCCCTTGCGGTGTTATCTCGCCTTTTAGTTGCAGACCACCTTCTATGATAAATTTACCCATGTGATTTAATTTAAATTCAGTTTGAAAGTACAGCAATTGAACAGCTTTTAAATAAATAGCTTTATTTAATTATTAACTTTGATTTGTTAATTGTTGTACGTAGTGCTTCTAAGAAAACTATAAATATTTGACAGTTTTCTTAGAGGTATTATATAATGATGAAACGATTTTACCTATTATGCATTTTAAGATATTCCTCTTTATATTT
>JAOZKO010000191.1 GCA_029935325.1 Bacteroidales bacterium | reverse complement strand
GTTGAGAAATCAGGACCCATATAAGCTCCCATTCCTAACATTGAACCCCAATCCATAAGGTCGAACTGCTGGAAGTATCCTTTACCTTCAGCTACATCTTCGTAGGTGTAAAGAACCTCACCAGATACTGATTTTACTTCTTTGGCAATGGGCGGAACTTCCTTCTGCAAATTAGCAGTAAAGTAAATCAAGGCCGTTACCATAAAGATAGCTATGAACCAGAAACTTGTATAAAGTCCCTTTTTGCTCATAAACCTGTCAAGTAATGTTTGTTTCATTGTTTAATAGTTTAGTTAATAAAAAATGATAATTATTATACCACCTTAATGTAGTACATATGTTTATAATAATATTAGAATTTACTAATATTAATATCCTTTAACTCTGCAATGGTTGTATTCAACAGAAAGCTAATCAAATGATCTCTTATTGGGGCATAGGTATTATGCAAACTACATGGATTCTCATCACTACATGTTTCATGACCCATAATACAACCGTTATATCTTTCAATGCCTTCAACAGCATCTACCACATCTGATAAATAAATTTTACTGGCATTTTTAGCAAAAACATATCCACCTTCTCTTCCTTGAATACTCTTTATAAATCCTTTTTTCGACATATCAGTCATTAATCTACGCAAATACTTATCAGGAATGGTTAGTACTTCTGCCAAATGCTTTGCTGTAAACACCTGCATATCAGAGTTAATCATATAACTTAATATGCGTAGTGAATATTCCGATGTTTTTGAAAGCTTCATATTTATATACTATACCCGTGTAGTAATTCGCTGCAAAAGTAATTATTATTCTTAATTGTGCAAGTTTATTATTAATTTTTTATCTAATTGTCATTAAAATACCAACATATGGTGATGCTGTAAACTGAATTAATACTACTTTTGTATCGTATTTAATAAGAAGAATAAATGCTGGATTTTTTAAAGAAATACCATAAGTGGTTAGCAATAGTGATAAGCTTGTTTATTATTCTATTCTCTATATCGGGAATAGTACTTAATCATAGAGGCTTATTATCATCATTGGATGTAAATCGTAAATACTTACCAGCTGAGTATAAAATTATTAATTGGAATAATGCAGCCGTAAAATCCACATTAAAAATTAGTGAAGATTCCATCTTTATTTTTGGAAATATTGGTATTTGGAAAACGGATTCTAAATTCGATAATTTTACTGATTTTAATAATGGTTTACCCAATGGTATTGATAACAGAAAAGTTTGTTCCATGCTTTATACATCTGATGGAAGACTTTTTACTGGAACTTTATTTGGCTTATACGAATATAGCTTCCACAATTCTAAATGGACAAAGAAGGATTTACCAACCCACGAACAAAGAGTAGTTGATTTATTGGAAAAAGACAATAAACTACTTGTATTGATGCGGTCAAACCTATTAATTAGTGATTTCCAAAAAAATACATTCGATAAAACTGAACTACCAAAACCAGAAAATTATGATAATAAAATAGGTCTTTTTAAAACTTTATGGGTAATACATAGTGGCGAAATTTATGGAGATATAGGTAAAATAATAGTTGATTTAGTAGGATTAATTTTTATTTTTCTAACTATTACAGGACTTATTATATTTATAAACAAACTAAGGATTAATAAGCGAATAAATAAGAAGAGGCCTTTTGCAAAACTAAAGAATATTAATATTTGGAATTTAAAATGGCATAACAAAATAGGGTGGATTACATTTATATTACTGATAATCACTACTTCCACAGGAATGTTTTTACGTCCTCCACTATTAATAGCAATTGCAAATGTTAAAGTTGGAAAAATACCTGGAACAGAATTGTCACAAGCAAATCCATGGTTTGATAAACTGCGCAGGATTATGTATGATGAAGCCGAAGGGCGTTTTATGATAGCCACATTAGATGGCATTTTTTATTCTGATGATGAGTTTAAAACAGATCTCAAAAAATACAAATACCAACCCCCTGTTTCGGTAATGGGAGTAAATGTATTTAAAAAGCATTCACAAGAAACTTATCTTATAGGATCATTTGAAGGTTTGTTTGAGTGGAATCCAAGCACTGGAATGGTGATGGATTATATCATAAAAGAACCCTATGTGGCACCTGTGGTTGCTGGGCCACCTATTGGTGAATATATGGTTGCAGGCTATAGTGAAGATTTTAAAAATCAGGAAATTATTTTTGATTATAATCCAGGAGCGATTAACATTAATAAAGGAGATATACATATTTATAAGGGAGCAGTAAGCATTAATGAAGGAGAAGATTTTCCCATACAAAGCAAAGAAATAACAGATGCCTATAGAATGTCGTGGTGGAATCTTGCCTTGGAAATTCATACAGCTAGGATATATAAGATTTTCTTTGGTAAATACTACATACTATTTATTCCATTGGCAGGATTTATCATATTATTTATCCTAATCTCAGGGCTAATAGTATGGTGGAAATTACATAGAAATTAAAACAAAACATTATTATGAGTACTAAAAGATATCAAATTTCAGAAGAATGCATAGGCTGTAAAGCATGTGTAGAAGTTAGTGAATCACATTTTCAAATGAATGATTCTAATTTAGCATTTTTAAAATTGCAGCCAGAAAATGAAGCTGATGCGGCATTGTGCGAAGAGGCTTTGGAAATATGTCCCGTTAATGCAATTAGCCACCAAAGTAGTGAGCAATTAGAAGAGGTCATGAGCATTAATCCAATTTTTGCAAAAGACAATATTAAAGAGGTTCTTGATAAATATCCACAATTAAAGGATGTACTAATTGATTTATCTCCCAAGTTCAAAAAAATGCAAACCCCAGTGCTATATAATACACTGGCACGATTTGCTTCTTTCAAAGACGCTGCTAAAGTAACAGGAATATCTGTTTGCGAAATATTGCATGTAATAAATAGGAATTTAGGTATAGAGGATAAATTAATTAATTCTATGCCTGAATGTGTAAAGATGATGGAGGCAGAGATACTTCCTAATGGTGAGGATATATCTTGGACAGAATCTACAGAAAGATTTATTCTTAATGCCGAAAGCCGAGATGACTTAGTAGAAAGAGCATCAAAGTTAGCCAATGGAAAAAATATGGTAATACTATCAGTTGATGCTCCTAGTATTATTATAAAAGTAATTGAAGGACTAGGATTCAAATTCAATTTAGAAGAAGGAAGAGAATATCGACTTTCTATCTTTAACTCTCAAATTGAGGGAAAAGCAGAATCAGTAAATTGGGAAGATCGCAAAGAGGATTTCGAGATATTAGATGTAAGAAAAATGCAAACTGACCCATTTGATGTTATATTAAAGAAAGCTTATGATACAGCTGAGGATGATGGCTTTATTCTCATTCAGAAATTTGAACCAACACCATTGATTAATATGCTTACCGAAATGGGCTTTGAGTATGTTTCAGAGGAAAAAGGCATGTTTCAAGTATGGGTATATTTCCATAAAAAAATAAGTGAGAAGCTTGAAGGCGAAGAAAATCTTGACAAACCTGATGTTGTAATTCAATCAGCAACACCTGTTGCATATCCTATTATTATGCGATTATTGCAATCTGAGAAAATCCGTAAAGCAGTAAATATCAAGGAGCTTAAGGTGTGGGAAGAAACAGAAAAACACCTTGGATGGATAGTAAATGGAAGAGCAGATATAAGTTTTTCAGCATTAATAACATCAGTAAAGCTACGCCAAAGTGATGTTAAGATTCCTGCACTATTTGTTTGGGACAATTTTGTAATGCTTGCCCGCGGTTATAAAGCTACTAATTTTGAAGATGTAAAAGGCCATGATATTGCTACTCCATTATTTGAGGAAGCACCACCTGCCAAAATTACAAAATACCTGATAAAAGCTAGT
Organism: Bacteroidales bacterium; assembly: GCA_029935325.1. Classification (GTDB taxonomy): domain Bacteria; phylum Bacteroidota; class Bacteroidia; order Bacteroidales; family UBA1556; genus UBA6267. The sequence goes on along the minus strand of JAOZKO010000191.1, from coordinate 1,806 downwards.
GGTCAAAATACTGAAGATTTTAATTTCACCTATGGAAAACCATTTGGTCGCCCAGAGGAAATATATGCAGATTTTGTTACTGGTAAAGCTGATACCGTTATTCTTAGAGAACCTGAGGCAAGTTATGCTGTGAAAATTATGGAAGATAGAAAGGAAGAAATTTCGGAAATATCTTATAATAAACTTTGGAATGAGATTAACCCTGGGTTTGGATCATTTCCTAATGCAGGTATAGTGTTTAAAGGAGAATTTGTACGTAATAATCCTGAAATTGCGGAGGCTGTATTGGAAGAATTAAAAAAAGCCATTGATTGGGTAAATGAAAATCAGATGTTATCAGCTAAGCTATCCTACGATATGATGCGTCAGCCTGTTGATAGAGTTGAGAAATTTCTGAGCAGAGTAAATTTCAATTATGTGGAAGGCGAAGAATTAGTGGAAAAGGTAAAGTCTTATTTTGATATTCTTACTGCCCAGGGTATTGTGGAAACAGAAGTGGATGAAAGTTTTTACGATATATTTCGGAAATAGGCGAGTTGATTGAGGTTGAGTCCCGATAGCTATCTGGAGAGGCTGATTACTCTAATTTGATTTTATTATTTTTATTAGGCAGACCTTTTGATTCTATCATTATATTTGTACACTAAATTAATTTAGGAATTATGTCAGAATTCACCAATAATAACGAAATAAAACTTAAGAAACTTCTTGAGCTAGCAGAGGTAATTATTAACAAATTAAAACCTGCTGAATATGTAAAAGCAAATATGGATACTATCGATGCTATTATGCCATCAGATGTTATTACTTTAGCGCATCAATTAGTAGAAAAAGGTTATCCTATGGATGAGCTTAAGAAGCATATTTCAAAATTATTGAACCTATTCTATAAAGCCCTTAATAACTACCCTACTCCTGAGCCAGCAGAAAAAGATTTGCTTTATTGGCTGCAGAAGAATAATAAAATAATGGAAGAAAAACTCGTTATTTTAAAAGCACCAATCAAATCAATAAATATTAATGGTGTAAATGCTGAGGACTTAGAGTTAATTAAGAGAAGCATTGAAGAAATGCAAGCATTTTCTGATTATTATACCATAAAAGAAAATGTGCTTTTCCCGATGATTGAAAAGTATTGGGAGGATTATAAATGCGTTCAGATAATGTGGTCAATTCATGATGATGTACGCAGTTATTTAAAAGAAATTCCAAAGATTATTGCAGCAAAAGAATTTGATTTAAAGCGTTTTAATAGAGTATCTAGCAAGCTTTATTTTGATGTAAAAGCCATTAAGTTTAGAGATGAAAAGATTCTTTTTCCTCAAATATTATTGACGATACCAAAAGAGGAGATGCAACAACTTTTATTTGAAAGCGCTGACTTTAAATTTCCGTTTATTAATCCAAAGATAGATAAACAAGCTGAAAATAGAAATAACTTAGAGTTTATTAATGGAGAGGTGAATTTAGGGACAGGAAGTATGAGCCCTGAACAGATTGCAATGATTTTTAATCATTTGCCTGTGGATATTACTTATGTTGACGAGAATGATATGGTAAAATATTTCTCTACTCCTAAGCATCGTATTTTTCCTAGAACCAATGCTATTATAGGAAGGCATGTACAAAATTGTCATCCACCAGAGAGCGTACATATTGTTGAGCAAATTGTTGATGCTTTTAAGGAAGGCAAAAAGGATGTTGCTTCATTTTGGATTAAGATGGGGCCATATTACGTATTGATAAAGTACTTTGCTGTACGCGATAAGGAAGGGATATTCCGAGGCACATTAGAAGTATCGCAAG
>JAOZKO010000190.1 GCA_029935325.1 Bacteroidales bacterium | reverse complement strand
CACTCCCCTATTTTACTCTCTTTGGCCAATCCTATCTTAGCCTACTCGACAACGGAAGCGTATGGCATAGCTATTTCAATGGCTATTCAGCTAACAATAATACAATCACCATCGAAAAAGACACATTCATCAATGGTTTTACTTACAAAAAACTCAATCAAGCTACCTATTTTTTTGATGGCAATAGTGGCACAACAACTTTCTATCTTAGAGAGTTTAACGACAAGGTGGAATACCTTTACCTCTATAGTACAAACAACTTTATTAGTAAAATCCTTTATGATTTCTCTGCCCATATCGGCGACTTTATAGGATTAATTGAAAATGACTACAACCAACCAGATTCCGCTTTTCTACTCCAAATAGATTCTGTATTTATTGACACTTCATACCGCCAAAGATGGAATATTGGTTTTGCAGGAGGATTTGTTACTGCTAGATGGATAGAGGGAATCGGTAGCACAAATGGACTACAAAATCCTATTCAGCATACTTCAACAACATACGGAGGCGCCTCTTCCTTACTCTGTTTCAATAATTTGAACACAACAATATATATGGACACAAATTATAATACTTGTTTTGTTAGCACAGGAATTGAAAACAAAAATCTGACCCCTAAAGATGTAATCATTAGCCCTAATCCAATAAGTAACAAGGGAGTATTGAAATTCAATGGCAATACGAATATAAGAATAGATGTGCTAATATACAATGTTTTAGGTCAAATTGTATTGCAAGAAGAATTAGATTCTAACAATGAATTAATTCTAGATAAAAACAAATTAAGTTCTGGGCTATATATCTACCATCTTGTTGCTAGCAATATGACAATTACTAAGGGGAAATTCCTAATCAAATAGCGTGTCTTCCGAAGCCCATAATAGTCTGCTGCGCTTAATGCCAGTGTATTATACTTACAACCCTAAGGATTATCACTTTTACAAAAACACTGATTGCCTATATTTGTAAAATCTATTTTATAGTTTATATCTATTTTTGTATAATTCATTTAACAATTTTTATCCTAAATTATAAAATTCATTATACATATATCAAGTATTTTTGTTATCTTTGCATAACATTTTAAACGCATAATTGTCAAATACATTTTACATTATGGAATCAATACTTGCAGAATCAAACCAAAAGATTAAGGATATCTCCCTAAAGTTTGTAAGATATATTATTCCAGAAATCAAGTGGAGCACACGGCTAATTGCCATAAAAGGAGCAAGAGGCGTAGGCAAAACCACGCTATTGCTTCAATATATGGCCTTGCAGAAAATGAAGGCTCCAGAAGCATTGTACATTTCCATGGAGCATCAGTATTTCTACGATCATCGTTTAATTGAAATGGCTGACCAATTCTCGAAGAATGGTGGGAAATTTCTTTTTCTTGACGAAGTACATAAATACCCAAATTGGTCGCGGGAGTTAAAATTGATTTACGATAACTACCCCAAATTGAAAGTGGTATTCACCTCTTCCTCTATCCTGAACATCAATAAGGGAGAGGCCGACTTAAGCCGCAGAGCCATTTCCTATACCTTGGATAATTTATCACTTCGCGAATATATTGAACTAAATTCAGGGGTAAAAATAGAGCAAGTCAGCTTTAAAGAAATCCTTGAAAACCACAGCGATATTGCCTATGAAATCAATAAAAAGATAAAACCTATATTTGAGTTTAATAATTACATTAAATACGGCGCATATCCTTTCTTTAAGGAGGACATTGAGTTATACCACGAAAAACTAATTAACACAATTAATCTTATTATAGAAGTGGATATCAATACTTTCTACAATCCTGATTATGTACTGATATATAAGCTTAAGCGTCTTTTGCATGCTATTGCCGAATCTTCACCATTTACACCAAACATAAGCAAATTGAGTGAGCGAATTGGAGTTTCACGCCCTACATTATTAAAAACACTCGGCTATTTAGAAAAGGCTCTACTAATTACTATGGCTCGTAAACCACAAAAAGGCATAAGCGCATTGAGTAAGCCTGATAAATTATACCTACATAATACAAATCTAATTTATGCTTATGGACAGCAAAATGCCAATGTGGGAAATATTCGCAAAACTTTTTTTCTCAATCAACTATTACACTCGCATAATGTAAATTTATCATCAAAGGGAGATTTCCTTATTGATAATAAATACACTTTTGAAATTGGAGGAAAAAGCAAAAAGCAAGAACAGATTAAGGACTTAAAAAATTCGTTTGTGGTAAAAGACAATATTGAGACTGGGGTTGGGAATGTAATACCGCTATGGCTGTTTGGTATAATGTATTAATTCTCTAACTACTCAATATTCTTCTTTAAAAAGAATAACCCAAACCAAGACCTAAGCGGGGAGTCAATGTTGGATCATTTATAAATTCATAATTCTCTCTTGTGGCAAATAACTGGAATGAAATATTCCAAAAGAAACCTTTAGTACGTGGCTGATGTCGATAAGCTGCCTGAAAGCCTAACCTTTGATTGAAAAACTCATCATAAGTAATATTAGGCAAACCTGTTGTATCACCATTTCCTTTACGATGTTCTTCATTAACCTTTATAAATGTATAAAATAAACCAGCTTCTATATATGACTTTTCTCCAATACTTTTTAAATACGACAACCCTATTGGAGCTCCACGATAGAAATCGCCATCCCATTTAATATACATTACACCTACTCTAGCAGCAATATTAAAATTAGCCCAATTAAGCAACATCCTTTCATAATTAATTGAATAATAAGGTGATGCGCCACCTAATTCAAAGTAAACATTATTCCTAACATAGGTTTGTGAATTGGACGAAAGAAAAATCATTAGAAAAAATGGCAATAGGATTAATTTTTTCATAGTAAAGGACTTATATATTTACATAATGATAGCAAAAATCTAATATGGTTGGCTAAGATATGAAAAAAATCTGTAAATCAATATAAAAACTGAGCAGATTCTAAAAGCGATATCCTACACCTAAGAGCAAGCCAAAAGAAATATCATGGGAGGATGTTTGTCGTCTATAACTAAATAGCCCATATTTAGCAAATGGAGATAAACTTAGGGAAATATTATTATCAAATACTCTCTCATAGGATACTCCAAGTGAAACCGCAATATTATACATTTTAAAATTATATTCTACTAAATCCTCATAAGTATATCGCTCAATAATCTCTTGCTCTAAACCACTTTGGGTTGAAACAATATTTGTCATAAATTGATTATATATTTTCGCATCCAATAAGAATTTATTCTTTGCTGCCCTATTAAATTTATAGCGAAAAATAAGAGGAACCTCAATATAGCCTCTCCTATAGTGATAATCTATGGTATCAGATCGAAGTAAAGATCTCTGTTGAGAATATCCTAGTCCAAAGCCTAATTGCATACGGTCAGTTATACTTTTTTTATAACTAAGCTCCATAGTATAACTAAATGTGGCAAAACTCATAAAGCTAGGCCTCGCAAGCTTACTAACAGCTATATCCCCAGTATATGTTGGCCCAATTGTAAAATCAATCTGATTTAATTTTTGTGAATATCCATTTATACTAAATAAGAAAAGAGTAATGATAATTGCTAAAGCAGGCTTTAAAGTTTTCATGATATATTTTTTTACACCCAATAGATTTTAATAATACCACAAAGACAAAGCAAAAAGAAATAAGTTGCACTCTACTACATATTATGGTAATTAGTTTTCAATATATCGCAAACTTATTCCTCTAAAGAAATAAAAAAATGTTTTTCCTAATATCATTCATCGTACATTTGCGATAATAAATGAAGCGAACTTTACAACATATAGAATATAGAGAAGACACTGAGGAATTAGCCCGTTTTGCCAAAGCCTTGGGCCATCCAACGCGCATTGCAATATTGCGGCATCTTGAGAGTCAAGCATGTTGCTTTACTGGTGATTTAGTTGATGTTTTTCCATTGGCCCAATCAACTGTTTCACAACATTTGAAAGAGCTAAAAAATGCAGGCCTAATTCAAGGAGAAGTAAAACCTCCAAAAGTAAGATATTGCATAAATCAGGAAAACTGGAATAAAGCAAAGATTCTTTTCAATTCTCTTTTTAATCATACTCGTTCTTATAGTTTAGATACTAAACAATCCGAAGACAAACACGCAGATAAGACTAATTAAACTGATTAATGTAGATTTCAAAACTAAAATACTAATAACAATAATACCTAATAATATGAAGAAAGTCATTAAAATTCTTGGAACTGGCTGCCCTAAATGCTTACAAACCACCAATATTGTCACAGATGTTGTGAAAAACAACAATATTGATGCAACAATTGTGAAGGTGGAAGATATTATGGAAATAATGAAATATAATATTCTATCTACTCCTGCTGTGGTAGTTGATGAGGTAGTAGTTATAAAAGGTCGCCTACCTTCAAAATCGGAGCTAATAGACCTGCTAGTATAATTTTAAGATTATAGTAAAACCAATGTTTGACTGGGTTCAACATATTGCAGATTGGATTGTCTATGATATTTTGGAATTATCAAAAGAAAGTCATTTAGCTGATGCTCTAAACTTTTTTTTATACGATACTACCAAGATACTTATTCTCCTTATAATAATTATCTTTTTGATGGGAATAATAAATAGCTATTTTCCTGTTGACAGGGTTCGAAATTACTTATCACGTAAAAAACTTTATGGTTTTGAATACTTATCAGCAAGCCTATTTGGAGTTGTAACACCATTCTGCTCTTGCTCTTCTGTTCCTTTATTTATTGGTTTTGTAAAAGGCGGCATTCCATTGGGAGTAACTTTCGCATTTTTAATTACCTCTCCCCTAGTAAATGAAGTTGCCATAGGTCTATTTATTGGCCTCTTTGGACTTAAAACAACATTAATTTATGTTACCAGTGGAGTAATACTTGGCACTGTGTCTGGAGCAGTCTTGCAAAAACTAAAGCTAGAACGCTTCCTTACTCCATGGGTAAAAGATGTATTGGACAATTCTGAAAAAGAGCTGATTGCATTTAAGCAGGAAAAGCAAAGTTTCGGAAAGCGTTTGCCAATTATTTGGAAGGAAGTTTTAAACATCATAAAAGGCATTTTACCATATGTAATAATTGGAATTGCCATTGGCGGCTTAATGCATGGTTATATTCCCGAAGGATTTTTTGAAGCCTATATGTGCAAAGACAATTTATTTGCAGTTCCTGCGGCAACAATACTAGCAGTACCAATGTACTCCAATGCATCTGGGATTTTACCAATAGTACAAGTTTTGGTAGCTAAAGGCATACCAATAGGAACAGCAATAGCTTTTATGATGGCTGTTGTGGGACTTTCGCTACCAGAAGCAATGCTGCTAAAGAAAGTAATGACATTTAAACTAATAGGAATATTCTTTGGAGTAGTAACTCTAAGTATAATCATATCAGGATATATTTTTAACCTAATTTTATAAACCAAAAACTTAATAATATGAAACGATTTGCAGCCTTAACTCTATTTGCTTTTAGCCTTATGCTATTTTCTTGTAATGATACTGTTAATAGTAACAGTGCTCCAGAAATAATAGATACGAAAAACAAAATTGAGGTTATTGATTTCCACACAACTCGCCGTTGCAAAACTTGTAATGCAATAGAAGCAAACACCATTTACACTCTTGAAACATTCTTTGCAGATGAAATGAAAAATGGAACAATTACATT
>JAOZKO010000189.1 GCA_029935325.1 Bacteroidales bacterium | reverse complement strand
TATGAATACATAAAAAGAGTTTAAAGAATTGATTTTTATAAATAATAATATGATGAAGCTTTTTAAAATATTAGGGATAGTACTATTAGTAGCATTATACTCTTGTGAAAAACAAAAGGATGTCACAATTGATAAAATACTAGAAGAGGGAGCTGGAAACTTTGCACCAATGGCAGTTGGTAATTACTGGGTTTATGATGTTTCTTGGATTGATAGTTTGGGGAATGTAGATTTCCTGAATTGGGATAGTACTTATATTTCAGGCGATACTTCTTTAAATGGAAATGTATATTACATTTATAAAACTAGCTCTTCAGCATTATTTATACAATTACTTCGCGATTCTGCCTCCTATATAGTAGATGAAAGTGGTGAAGTTTTCTTTAGCTCAACTAATTTTACAGATAAGCTTTTTGAAGATGCTTTTATTAATGGAAGTGGTGATACAACAATATACACTTATCGAAAAATGTTCAAGCCTCCGGGCCCAACACCATGTATGGCAGGTGTTTTTGATGCATTAGATGCTGAAATGTTTCGGACATTTACCTTTTCTGGGAAAAAAATGGATGCACACGCCTTTTATGCTCCAGGAGTTGGACTAATAATGCGAAGTGACTTTCCTCTTTTTAGTGGAAAAAGAAAGGTATATAATCTTCATCATTATCATATTGAGTAAATCATTTGTAGTAAGAAAAAGCAACTTATCAGTATCATTTGTTCAGGAGAAACTCATACTTCTCTAATATTACTATTTTATTGATAACGGATGTAAATCATCATCAATCAATCCTTTAGGAGAGAAAAAAATAAATTGTTGGCAATTAATCCGATAATAATCCATAAACCATTATACAAGCACGAATATTAAAACTGTAAATCCCTACGTATATCACTGACCCTGAAAGGGTCAAACGTGAATAACTATGGATTTCATCCATGGTTATGAATACTAACTATAGGGGTTTTGGCGGTATTTTTGCTTTTTTAGCAAAAATAGTGACAAAACGCAACTGCCTAGTATATAGGAAATAAGAATTATGGAGTTTACTAAACTGATTAATGATTGAAACTGTATATAAGGCGGTACCCTGTCAGGGTATAAAACCCTGACAGGGTACAAACCTAATAGATACATTAAACTATAGACAATAAAACTACGAAGGTAAACGGAAAAAGATAAATAGTGCCATGCGATTTTTTTGTTCTAATGTTTACTAAACTGAATAGTAAAAAAAATAGTAGAGAAACATTAATATATTCCTCTACTATTTTTATACCAATCTGAATCTGATATTATACCTTATTTATCCCAGCTACCATCAGCATATGGGTGGTTTCTCATATTAATAATATCAATCCTCTCATCAATAATATCATTAATATCTTCGGCTTTATCAATATAAGATCGAGTACGCTCTACGGATTCGTCTAGCGAAATCTCATTTTCATCTGCAGGCTGAAAACCGATATAATTTAGTTTCCAATCGTCTTGGTCTTTTTGCTTGGTTTTGAAAAAATACACCCAACCAATATCTCTACCAGTATTTGCCATTCGCTTGCCAAGATATTCTACACTATCTTTCTCAAAATCAATACCTGAATCAAAGAGTAAAGATTGTGCAATTAGCTGTTGATTCTTGTATTTAGCAGGAAAATTCTCAAGTATATCCATTTCCTTCATATTTAAGTATAGAAACGAAAGGTTGATTTCATTGGCAGCCAAAATACTCCATATTGCAGTATCCACATTATTATAACGTTTTTGCTGCAAACAATAGGATTTGGTTCGGATATTAAAATTCTGCAAAAGACCAATCTTATCAATAAACTCACCTACTTTTTTATTGCTTTTATAATAAGGCATAAGCACGCGAATATAGTTTATTAATAACTCATTATCCTTGTTTTTATAATTAGTAGAGTAATAAGAACGATAGCCGCTACCATCATCTGATTGTGCGCTTTGTTCCTTGCTAATCTGCTCTTTTAGAACTATTTTAGCCTCTCTTAGCAATTGGTTTACATTACCTTTATAAACGCTGGTCTTTATTTTATTACTATCAACCTGATCGGCCAGAACCTCAATAATTGCATCTCGGTACTGAGAAATAAAAGTATAATCTAATAGCTCAGGGAAAGCCTTTGAACCAATCTTACTATAAGAAAAAGGGTAGAAAATTAGCTTATTCTCCCATTTTGAACTACTAATAGGAATATCATAATCTAAAAGCTTAAGGTAAGTTTTTAGATTCTTTTTACTCGCTCCAAATGCAAGACCTTGTAAAATCTGTAACTGATACATTGCTGTATCACCAGCTGCCTTATATAGCGTTTCTATATAATCATTATCACTATCTGGATTAAGAATTACAAAGCTGCTAATAAGATCTTTCTTTGTTTCAATGAAATTAGCGGGAAACTTATACGTATTGATAATATGTTTTAGCGAGTCTGCTTTTTCATCTTCAAAATGCAAATATGTAGCAGATTTATATGCACGGGTTCGGGTTAAGCTATCGGTACTATATATGTTTTTCATAAACATTGTTGACTTGTCAACCAAAGGAGAATAGCCAATATTTGTGTCAAAAGGAGTAAAAGTATCAAAGAAATTCTTTACAAATTTAGACTGAGTTTCGCTGCTGTCGCTAATGGATTTTAGACGATATAAAACTCCATGCTTAAGTATAAATTTAACCATAATATTACGCGATGAGCTAGTGTCGGCAAATGTTGCATAATAAACACTTAAACCATTTTCCTCTGCTTTGCGCTTGCTTTTTACAATTAGGAAATTCAGTTCTTCATCATCATCAGCTACTAGTTCGGTTTCATAATTCCAAAGTGAATCAAGGTTGGCATAATGCTCGTAATGTTTATACTTTTTGGTTTTTACATGCACTCTCTCAAAGGTCTCAGAATAGTATGTGGCATTATTGATTTTCTGTTTGTATTCCGTATCCTTAGTATTGTTTTTATTATTTTTCTTCTTTCTAGCTTCTGATCGCATATACGAAATACCTTTTGGATATAGGTAATTGGAGTTTACACTAAAATACATACTTGAGTCTATTTTGTTTTTATAGTCAAACATATAAGAGAAATCACTAATCTCAAAAGAGTCGAAGAATTTATTACTTTCTTGATATGTATTTGTTCTAGCCAAAAGCATATAAAAGTAAGGCCCTCTTAACATTACTTTAATTGCTAAGTATGAGCTATCAAGACCTCTGTTATACGCTATTGCTGATGGATATTTTGAATTAGGAATCATTTTCGCATCAACAGTATCAAGCTTCATTTTAATAAAAAATTGCTCTGCTATTCGTTTTAGCTCAAAGCTATCTTGCTCAATAAATACCCAATCGTAGATGGATTTACGCTTTAATATATAGTAGCTTGAGTCAATAGTATTATAGCTTTCAATAATTGGTTGTCCATAAAGGGAAACAACTTTTTTATTATAAGTAATACTTGTGTTTTCGGGGAGTTTAATATTGATATCACTATTTATTGTAGTGGTTTTCACCCAATTATTAGATGGCTGTTTTAGTTTAATTGAGTTAAAGAATTTATCGCCATAATCCAATACATATTCATCTTTTCCGCCAAGCTTAAAAATAAATATATTCATATCAGTAATATATATTCTAGAGCGCTGATAATCACCATTTTTTGTTTTGTTTAAAATATCAATTCCCTTATAGAAATCACCTTCAAAAGTGGTTTTCTTTTCAATTTTACCGGGGATATTTTCAAATAAAAGGCTATCAATTTTCACAATATAATCGTCAATGCTTTTGCCATATAGAGGAGCATAGGTCGATATTTGCTTAATTGTATAATAAGATCCATTGGTAAGTTCAGGGCCGAAAAAATGTCTCTGCCTTGATGTATATGGTGTTTCATAAACTTTGGCAGCAGTTTTAATGGAAAATAAATCAGATTCGAAAATGAATGATTCTTTAGGTGCTAGTTTCTTTTTATTAAACTCCTCACGAGTTTGTTTAGCCTTATCGCTAAATGTTACAGGCATTGGCTCCAAAGTATATCCCATTGCTTCCAAAAACCTTAGCATCCCTTTATCTCCTGGTAGATGTGCTGCGCCAACACCAGAGAATAGAGTTGTACCAGACTGAATTATTGAGTCAATCTTTTGCGCCATTAATTCGTTACGCTTATATATCATCCAATACATATAATTATTGCTTGTAACTTCATTTTTCAATGAATCTATCATGCTAAGATCCTGAGTACGGTAGGCCTCTTCCAGTAAGTCACCATAGCGCTTTTCGCGAGTTAAATCCTTAAACCATTTCGATCTTTCCTTATCTTCAATATCAGGAATAGAAGCTAAGTCCGAGAATCTATTTGTTTCAAGAAAGTTTTCTAAACTTATAACTTCTTTGCCGTTTTTAGCACCCGACTGATAAATAAACATATCTAAGAATGTCTCTTCTTCAAAATCCGACATCCCTCTAGCGCTACGATAAAGCATCCAATTCATAAAGTAATGCTCTTGCGAAAGCACCCTTGCCAAATCATCATTATCAATTTCTTCAGCTTCAAAAGAATTTTTATAAAAACCCTCTCGAGTACCCATTTGCAAAGCATAACGGCCAATATAATCGGCAGCATCTTCCGAATCAAATATTTCATCCAGCCATACTATTGGATTGGATTCTAGGGCAATTTTATCAGCACTACTAATGGCTGTAAAAAACTCTTCGCCAAGGTGAAAAGCTATTTTGCCACTTACGTGCATATTGCCATAAATATATGATGGCTTTTCAAGATTATTACCGCTGATCTTCCACAATAAGCCCTCTTGTCGCTCCTGAGCTTGAATAAATACAAAACTAAAAATTGAAACTAATAATAATAGGATTTTTTTCATTTGTTAATTGTTTTGAGTTTTTAATTAATAACAGCAAATATATGTTTTATTCTAATTGGTTTGCATTAGAAATACCTTTACAAATTTTATGGTAGTATAAGAAACGTAGTTTTTTGGATTTTATTCTGTGGGGCTTGTCTCTTGGGTGCTTACGAATATACGGTATTATAATATCAAGGATATATATAGGTGTTTTGCAATTGATTACTCTGGGGATTAGAATCCCTCATTTCTCCTCGGAAGCATCCGTTTCTTAGTAAACGTATCTCCCTTAATTGAAAATCCAAGTTTTGCTAGAAGGTCTTTAAAATTATCTTCTGTATTTATTATAATTCAAGTTTTTTCAAGTGTCGCATTACTTCTCTCAGAACAGTTTCAAAATCTGGTAAGTCATGAATTTGGTCAGCCATAGATCTTTGCCATCTTCCTTTATATTGTGGTAAACGTTGTTCTAATTTTTTGTGAAAATCAGATGGATTTACTTCTTTATTTTCGCATTTTGTTTTGAATTCGTTGATGTAAAAATCAACATCCATATCATAGATTTCCAGTAAATACCAGATGTCGTAAAAGTCACGAGCTTGCATTCATTGCATTACTGAACGTAATTTTTCTACCAAAACCTCCTCTAAAGAATAGCAAAGTAATTGGTGTTCTTCTTGATCCGAGTATCCAAGAAAGACATTATTCATGACAGGTTCAAATACCAAGGCTTCACTTCTTGAAATATCTATTTTAACTTTCTTATTTGCTCCCAATCCACCAAGAGGACCAACATAACTGATGTAAAAATTGATTCCTCCATCTTGATGCTTGTTATTATCGATTATCTCTAAAGGAATATTTGCTTCTTCACTAATGTATTCAAATACTTCTCCAAACCA
>JAOZKO010000188.1 GCA_029935325.1 Bacteroidales bacterium | reverse complement strand
TCTGTTGCTTCAATACCACCATTTGTAATTAAACTTCCTCCAAGGAAAATAAAATCCACTTTTGCTTTATTGGCTGAATCTATCTGAGACAGAAATTGCTCCTTTTCAAATTTATCAGGATCAATAAGTAAAGCCATACGCTTTTTAGTGGTATTTTGAATTTTTAATAATGTTGACATCCTTAGCTCTTATTAGTTTTAATCTTCATCGACTCATCCACACAATAAACTAAAATATAACCATCATTATCTGAGAACTCATAATCTAGCTCATATTCCCGTTGTAAATTATCTAATACTATTCTCCCTTTAAAATTTCCTTTAATTTGAAGATCAAAGGAATCGAGAATTATATTTTTATCGAAAAGTACATTGGTCTTTCCATATAATTTGAAAAGAGCCTCCTTAGCACTCCACAAAACCGTTAAATATCTATGCTGATTTTCTTTAGGCAAGTGATTTTTTTCATCATCCGATAGAAATTTATCTGCCAATAGATTAATTCTATCTCCTAATTTTTCAATATCAATACCTACATAATGGTTTTTACTAATAATCACTCCTGAATACAATCCGCTATGAGTTACTGATATGGAATAATCCATTTCTCTAAATTGCAATTTGCCATGCTCATCATAATAGAAATCGCATTTGCAATCACCTCCCATTAGTTGGCGAATCATCAAGCGATAACTCAACCAATGTGCTTGTCGCGATTTGATTTTAAACTTTTCGAAGGTAATAATATCCTCATCGGTGAACTGAATCATCGATAATAACTCATCTACACTCTCGGTAATTTTCCATACCCCGAGAATGCCATGATCGCTAATATTTTCCTTATAAATTATTGGCATAAGAGGAGCAAAGATACAATAAAATAAAATTGGTTGAACTTTAGAATATTAATTTGATAAAGGTATTATTGATTATTAAAAAATGTAAATTTGTAATCTCAAAAACAATATATGAAGCAATTTCTATTTTTTGTTATTATTTCTTCTCTAATGCTATTTACTAGCTGTAGCGATAGATATATTAGAAATGTGATAAGGAGTGGAGAGCCAGAATGTTGCGATATATACATTAGTTACTATATGGCAGTGACAGTAAATTATGCTAATAGGACTGAAGAAATACTGATAATGTCTGAAGCTTTTAATTCTTTACTTACTGATACATCAATGTATCCACCAAGTTCAAAGGAAGTTTTGAAAATTTATAATTCAATTGATAGTATTTTATATCTAGATACAAATGTGTATTGGGCTGACCCATTCTATTTTGAGATTCATAAATCTAGTAATCGAGATTCATTATTTTGTTTGCAAACAGACACCATTTTGAATAGGTATTTCGACGATGACCTTAGATTAAAAAAAGAAGATCTTAGCGAATTACAGCAAAAGGATATTATATATGTGCTTGTGAAAAGAAGGAAATATGTATTACGATACTATACCTCAGAGAGTATTTATAATGAAGTATTTTATGGTAAACGAATTGAACGAAATGGATGGGGCATTAAAGAGCCAAAAAGAAGGTAGGTATTAATAGACTTTATTTAGAGCTCCTTCCTAAGCATATTCAAAGCCGTTTGCAAAGTCCAATTAGTATTTCTTTCGCGCTGGTTTCCAAATTGGTATTTCTTAGCAAATACTCTCTCCTTTGTTGCTATTCCAATCCATACTGTACCAACAGGTTTTTCATCAGTGCCGCCATCTGGGCCAGCTATACCTGTGGTTGATACTGCTATATCAGTTTGCATTATTTCACGTACATTATTAGCCATTAGGCAGGCTACTTCTTCACTTACAGCACCATGCTCATCAATTATTGCCATATCAATATTCAGCAGATTGCTTTTTATTTCATTTGCATAGGCAACAATGCTTCCTTTAAAATAATTGGAGCTACCGGCAATTGAAGTTATTTTTTCAGCAATCATTCCACCGGTACAACTTTCGGCAGTAGCAATGGTTTTACCTTTTTCTTTCAATAATTTTCCAATAACTGCCTCCAAGGGTTCATCATCATAGCCATATATCAGCTCTGGAATAATTAGATTCAGATCTTGAATATGTTGTTCCAATTGCTTCTCTGCTGATTCTTTGTTTTCTGATTCTACATGCAAACGCAAGCGAACTTTGCCAGGAGAGGGTAAATATGCCAATTTAGTATTTTCTGGCAGTACATCTTCCCAATGGGAGATTTTATCTGCCAAAAATGATTCTCCCATACCACTAGTCATCACAGTTTTCTGAGCTCTAGCTTTGATATTGCAAAACTCCGAGAAATAAGGAATCACCCATTCTGTCATTATGCTTTTCATCTCAAAAGGAACACCGGGCATAAAAACAAAATGAGTTTCGTTTTTTATAAAATACATTCCAGGAGCAGTACCTTGAGAATTTGTAATAATCTCACAATTATTGGGTAGCATAGCTTGCTGGCGATTTGATTCTGTTAATTTACGCCCTCTTTTTGCAAAAAACTCCTCAACATGATCCTTTACTTTCTGATTTAAAACTAATTTACTGTCAAAAAAATCACAGATTGTAGCCTTAGTAAGGTCATCTTTTGTAGGTCCCAATCCTCCTGTAATAAGTACTAATTTAGCACTATTAATACTATTATGAAGTGCCTCAATAATGGCAACAGAAGTATCGGCAATTGCAATAATCCTATTAACTGGCAGTGCTTTGTTGTTTAGCTTTTCAGCCATCCAACTAGCATTGGTATTTATAACTTGACCAATAAGTAGCTCATCACCAATACTGATTATATCAATTCCCTTTTTAGCTTTACTCATTACATTCCAACAATTACATTATCTAATTGGCGTGGAATAATGGATAATACAGGAAGTTTTGCTTTGCGGATAAATGCTGTTGCAGATGATCCAATAAAGAAATCGGTAATATCATTTTCTTGCTGAGTCATGATAATAGCTAAATCCAAATCGGTATGCTCATCCATATAATTCATAAGAATTGGAATAAGACCTTTTACTCCTTTGCTTGGTTCTATAATTTCTCCAGTAGCTTCAATTCCTTGTTGCTTAATAAACTTAACAACTTGCATCATTTGTGCATTTATTTG
The DNA here is from genome assembly GCA_029935325.1 of Bacteroidales bacterium. Lineage (GTDB taxonomy): Bacteria > Bacteroidota > Bacteroidia > Bacteroidales > UBA1556 > UBA6267. The sequence goes on along the minus strand of JAOZKO010000188.1, from coordinate 2,697 downwards.
CTTCACAACATATTCTTGATCCTTGTCCCAAAGACCAGAAATAACACTTATTTTAGAACCAAACATTTTGGCAAATTGTATTGCCATACTAACTTTCTGACGAGTTTCCTTGGTAAGATCTAAAGGAAGTAAAATACTATTGCATCCTAAACAATGGTTTGAATTGCTGATAGTAATAACAGGAATCTTCGAATTTCTTAAAACTCTAGAGGTATTAGAGCCAATACTATCAACCTCTATATCATTCTTATATGTAGCTCCTTTTCCCATAACAATAATTGATGCTTGAATTTCTTCAGCATAATCAACAATGCTACCGTGGATACTTGTGGAATGCAATAATTTTGTATCTACCTCAATTGAGTGCTTCTCTGAAAAGCATTTAGCTTCTTCTTTCAACTTCTCTTGTACCATGCTATTGAATACTTTTTCCTGTTCGCTATTGAACATTTTTCCGAGTATTCCCTTTTTCTCTTGCAGTACATATAATAGAACTACTTTGCCTTGTACAATCTGAGCAAGATGTATAGCTTGGTGTAGTGCATAATTCGATTGGTCACTAAAATCAGTTGGTACTAAAATTTTATAGTTTAGCTTGTCCATAAATTTGGTTACTTTTGTGATTAATAATTGGCAAAATTACAAATAAGCTATCAATAAATGCTTTGATGGCTGTTATTTATTATGAAATTTTAACGCTTTATCAGTTTTTCAATGAAAATTGACGGTATTTTTGTGACGAGTGAATATTGAGTTCGTTTTACATTGAGAGATAGTAATATTGATAAAGCCATATAATGTATTAGATATGAGAAGAATTGAGGAATCAGAATTAATAATTAATCCAGATGGTAGTATCTACCATTTGCATATTCGACCAGAGCATTTAGCAGATGATATTATTGTTGTGGGAGATCCACAGCGAGTGGAGGTTATTAGTAGCTATTTCGATACAATAGAGTATAAAATCCATAATAGAGAGTTTATTACTCATACAGGTTTTCTGAATGGGAAAAGATTCACCGTAATGGCTACAGGCATTGGTACTGATAATATTGATATCGTGCTTAATGAGCTTGATGCTGTGGTGAATATTGACTTGGAAAAACGACAAATAAAGAAAGAACATAAAAGCTTAAATATAATCAGATTAGGAACTTCAGGTGCTCTGCAAAAGGATATTCCTGTTGACTCTTTTGTTTTTTCTAGCTACGGCCTAGGAATGGATGGATTATTGAATTTTTATAAAAACAAATCCCAAGTTATTGATAAAGAAATGACGGATGCGTTTATTGATTTTTCAAAATGGGATGAAGATTTGAGTAAGCCATATATTGTTAGTGCTTCCCGTACTTTAGAGGATAGAATAAGTAAAGGAATGTATAAGGGAATTACCGCTACTGCTCCTGGCTTTTATGGCCCTCAGGGTCGAATTTTGAGATTAGAATTAGAGAATCAGAATATAAACCAAGTACTAGAAAACTTCAATTATAATAATCATGTAATTACCAATTTCGAAATGGAGACTTCTGCGCTCTATGGGCTTGGGAAAATGCTTGGTCATAAAACTGCTACCGTTTGTGCAATAATTGCCAATAGATATAATCATACTTATAGCAAGGATTATAAAAAAACTGTAGTGAAATTAATAGAAGTTTTACTTAATCACCTAAGTTCATAATATGTCTAAGGTCCTAGACGATAATAAGATTAAATCGCTTATTCATCTTTTGGAAGATGAGGATGAGCAAGTATATCAATTAATTTACGCCCAGATATTGGAAATGGGTTCTGAATTAATGCCTTATTTATTGGATGCCGAAGACCGAAGTATAAACCCAATGCTTAGCGACCGCTTGAAAGAAATTTATAATGAACTTAATTTAAGGGATGCAATTGCAGATTTTCAGGATTGGAAGGAACATAATTCTAAAAACCTTTTTCAAGGGTTGATTATTTTAGCAAAATACCAATATCCTAGGCTTGAAATGCGAAAGGTTAGCGAGATTGTAAATAAAATTCGTCAAGACCTTTGGTTGGAAGTTAATGATAACCTTACTGCTCTAGAGAAAGTTAGAATAATTAACCATTTGTTTTTTGATGTTTATAATTTCCGCGGAGATACAAAGGACTATTATGCTCCCGAGAACTCCTTTATTAATGATGTGCTAATGCGAAAAAAAGGGAATCCACTTAATTTAAGTGCAATATATTCTATTATAGCACAGAGTGTTAATATTCCTATTTATGGCGTAAGTATGCCTCGAAATTATATGCTAGTATATGTTGAAAAGCTATATTCACAACCTCTAAATAAAATACAAAGTAGCGATATATTGTTTTTTATTAATCCATTTAATCGAGGCGAAATTCACTCCTTAAATGATATAAAGAATTATCTGCGCCGAATTAAGGTTGAACCTAAGGAAGATTTTTACCTACCATGTTCTAATATAGTTACTATCAGACGGTCTTTAAATAATTTAATAAATATCTATACTAAACAAGGGGAAACTAAAAAAGCTGAAGGTTTTAGGAGCCTTTTAGGGGTGTTGAATAGCTAATGCATTTCATATGTGAGATATTCATTTAGGCACTACAGGATTTAGAGTGGTGATTTTTTACTAACCATATAAATATTAAAAATAAAAGCTAATTAATCATTTAATGATAAGGACCAAGTTTTTTTTAAGATAT
>JAOZKO010000021.1:12019-17549 GCA_029935325.1 Bacteroidales bacterium | reverse complement strand
AAAACCTACAAAACATGCTTCTCAGCATGATAAGAAGAGCGTACTAAAGGCCCACTTTCCACAAATTTAAAACCCATTTTTAAACCTAAATCTTCATAATGCTTGAAAACCTCTGGGGTAATAAATTCAATTATTGGTAAGTGCTTTGGGGTCGGTTGCAAATATTGACCAATGGTTATTACCTCGCATCCTACCGCTCGCAAATCTTTCATTGTCTCAACTACCTCTTCTGGAGTTTCTCCAATGCCAAGCATAATTCCTGATTTTGATCGAGCTATAGATTTAGAAATAATACCGATAACTTCTAGGCTTGTTTCATATTTTGCTTTTGTACGTGTACTTGGTGTTAATCGCCTAACTGTCTCCATATTATGGGAAATAACTTCCGCACCAGCATCAATCACTGTTTGTACCAATTTCTCGTTACCACTAAAATCTGGAATTAAACCTTCAATAGTAACATTTGGTGTTCGCTTTTTGATTTCTTGAATTGTCAATGCCCAAATCTCTGCTCCACCATCCTCTAAATCGTCTCTGTCAACAGAGGTTAAAACACAATGCTTAAGCTTCATCTTTTCAACCGAGTCAGCGATTCTATTTGGCTCATCATAATCTACTGCTAGTGGTTTTCCTGTTTTGGTATTACAAAACCCACACGACCTTGTGCAAATATCACCAAGGATCATAAAAGTTGCAGTACCTGCATTCCAGCATTCGCCCATATTAGGGCAATTTCCACTTGTACAAATGGTGTTAAGTCTGTTTTTTGCAACAATATCTTTTACATCAATATATGTGCGCCCTGATGGCAATGGACTTTTCATCCATTTTGGTTTGCGTTGTATCTTTGGCTTTTCCATTAAACTTTCTATAATTATAATTTTTTCCAAGCAAATACTTCAGTAAGATTTTGCAAAAGCAAGTTCTTAACCTCATCCATATCCATTATCCTCCCAAGCTCTTTTTCCAGAGAAGTTACACCCTTATCCACAAAGCCACAAGGGTTGATATAGCCAAAATAGTTTAAATCAGTATTTACATTAAAGGCAAAACCGTGCATTGTTATATATCTACTTGCTCGCACACCAATTGCACTAATTTTTCTAACTTTTCCTGGCACTTTAGTATCAAGCCAAACTCCAGTTGCTCCTTCTAATCGCTCACCCTTAATTCCATAGTAGGCAATTGTTTTAATAATTGCTTCCTCTAATAAATGAATATAGGCTTTTATACCTAAATCAAAAGCCTCGAGGTCAAGAATAGGATAACCTACTATTTGCCCGGGTCCATGATATGTGATATCTCCTCCCCTATTTATTTTGTAGAATTTAGCATTCTTGGCTTGCAATTGTATGCTGTCAATTAAAAGGTTTTGCTCCTCGCCACTTTTGCCTAATGTATAAACATGTGGGTGCTCACAAAACAATAGATTATAAGAGTTCTCCTGTTGATTATCAGCATCTCTTTTATAATTATCTAGTTTTTCTTGCATCGAATTTTTGAAAATATCTTCTTGTAAATCCCATGCTTCCTGATAGTCTATTATTCCTAAATCCTTAAAAAGTACTTTTGCTTGCATTGCTTGTATTTTGATGCGCAAAGATATGGGTTTATTGGATTTGGTTTTATATAGTATTTGTCATTAAATATTCTTTTTCTAAATCATGAGTCCAATCTAAAAACAATGGTATTCCTAGATTTGTTGTGAATATTCGAAAAATAGTTCTTTTATGATTTATAGAATCACTTTAGTTTTCATACTTTTGTAAAATCATTTAATCAAAGTCCAATGAAGGAAAAACTCGGTGAAATTTTAGAACTTATTGTAAGTCCAATCTATTCTATCAAAGGTGTGGATATCAGTATTTATTCATTTGTTAAAATAGCATTTCTTTTATTAATTCTTCAACTGATACTTTTTCTAATAAAGAAGTTTATTAAATATCAGATTAAGTCCCGAGGATTGCACCATGGTGATGTAATGTCAATTTACCAAATAATTAAATATTTATTAATCGGCATTATAGTAATAATGATAATGTCTAGCCTAGGAATAAACACAACAATTCTATGGACAAGTTCAGCTGCTCTGATGGTAGGTGTTGGCTTTGGATTACAAAATATTTTTAAGGATATTCTCAGTGGAGTACTTATATTATTTGGCAAAGTAATTCGTGTTGGTGATATAGTTGAAGTGGGTGATGTATTGGGAAAGGTGCTTGATATTAATTTACGAACGTCAAGAGTTATAACTCGCGACGATGTAAATATGATAGTTCCTAATTCCAAATTTATTGAAGAAAATGTAATTAATTGGACATTAGATTTTACTCGTGTACGTATTGATTTAAAAATTGGTGTTGCATACGGCTCTGACGTAGAAAAAGTTAAAGAGATACTCCTAAAAGCAGCAAGCGAAAGTGATAAGATATTGCCTTCACCTAAGCCTACTGTAAATTTTGCTGATTTTGGTGATAGCTCCTTGGATTTTAAATTACTTTTCTGGACAAAGGAAGTCTTTAGAAAAGAATTTGTTTTAAGCGATTTGCGCTTTAAGATAGATCAGGAATTTAGAAAAGAGAATATCACTATTCCATTTCCACAACGTACTGTTTGGAATATGTAGTGACTACCTGAAAACGCCAATCTCTACGGCGAAAGGGATTGTATGGGATTGTAAATAGTGGTAAAAGGTTGTAAGGAATTGTAAAGGAATTGTAAAGGATGGTAAGGGATTGTAAGGAATTGTAAAGGATGGTAAAGTAGTTACTCTTTTCTTTTCTCATTTTCTCTTTTTCTCATTTTCTCTTTTTTTCCTCCTTTCCTCTTTCCTCTTTTTCTCTTTTTCTCTTTCCTCTTTCCTCTTTTTCTCTTTCCTCTTTCCTCTTTTTCTCTTTCCTCTTTCCTTTCCTCTTTCCTCCACCGAAGCCTTAGCGAAGGTGAACCCCTCTTCCCTCCCTCTCCAAATCATAAATATAAATCACATTTGTCATTATAATATTAATTCATTAATTTTGCCCTTTCACTGGCACGGTGCTTGCAATTAATCAAAGCACAAAATATTGTTGCAAATCAAAACCAATAAAGATGTATCAATTGAAGAGTATTAAGTTAAACGTTATAAATAGAAAGGCAGCTAGAGTTGTCATGCTATTATTTGTCTTATTTTCAGTTAGTAGTATTGCCATTGCGCAAAATTCTACAGTAAAAGAAGTTAAGGAATCCTGTGTTAAAGCACTAAAGAATAACGACATTGATGCATTTGTAAAGACTTTCAGCGATCCAATTGAGATTGCACTACCAGATGAGGAAAACTCCTATAGTAAAACTCAAGCGTCAATGGTAATTCGAAAATTTCTGCAGAAAAACAAACTCCAATCTTTTAATGTAAAACAGACTGGGAAATCAACTGGTGGAGCAGAATTTATTATTGGAGAAATGATTACAACAACTGGTGTGAAATATCAAGTATATATGCTTATTACGCTAATTGACAGCAAAGCATACCTTCATCTAATTGAATTTGAATTAATTTAGAATATGAATATAGATAATATAATAAAGGAAGCCATAGCTGAAGATGTTGGCAGTGGTGATCATACTTCGCTTTCTACAATCCCCCAAACAGCTCAAAACAAAGCTAAACTTATTGTTAAGGAAACAGGGATATTAGCAGGTGTAGATATTGCCAAAAGAGTTTTTGAGATGGTAGATTCCAGTCTTGAATTTACTAAATTGCTAGAGGATGGCACAAAAGTTAAACCTGGTGATATTGGTTTTAAAGTAAGTGGGTCTTCTATTTCAATTCTTACAGCTGAGCGTTTAGCACTTAATTTTATGCAACGAATGAGCGGAATTGCTACTGCTACCAATCGATTGGTAAAAATACTTGAAGGCACTACAACAAAGATTCTTGACACAAGAAAAACCACTCCACTATTGCGCGAATTGGAAAAATATTCGGTAAAAGTTGGTGGAGGAGAAAATCATCGCTTTGCGCTTTACGATATGGTAATGATTAAGGATAATCATATTGATTTTGCCGGAGGCATTGAAAAAGCTATTGATGCATGCAATTCCTATTTGAAAGCAAATAAGCTAAATCTAAAAGTAGAAATTGAAGTTAGAGATGAGATTGAGCTTGAAAAGGTTATGGAAAAAGGAGGAATAGACCGAATTATGCTTGACAACTTTACTCCAGCAAGACTTAAAAAGGCTCTCATAAGAATTAATAAGAAATATGAAACAGAGGCATCTGGTGGAATTACTGAACAAAGTATTAGAGCCTATGCCGAAACAGGTGTTGACTATATCAGCGTTGGTGCTTTAACTCACCATATTAATAGTTTGGACATGAGCTTACTATCTGATTAGAAAATGGGAAAAATACTAGAAATAGTTCAGAATAATAGAACCATTAGGAAACTAACCATAATGGCAAAAAGAGCAACTATTCCTGGTTTTGATGGTGTGCCTATATTTAATGTTTTAAGATTATTTATAAAAGCAATAATAGATGGAGACATTGCTCAAAGAGCTTCTGCAGTAAGCTTTAGTTTCTTTTTAGCACTTTTCCCAACTTTACTTTTCTTCTTTACTCTGATTCCGTTTATTCCCATTGAAGGATTTCAAGATGAATTGATTAGACTTATTGAGCGGGCTTTGCCTGATGCTACCGATGAGTCTGTATTAGAGGTTATCGATAGTATTATTATTCTTCCACATAGTGGAGTTTTGTCATTGGGATTTATTCTAGCACTTTTCTTTTCAAGCAATGGCTTTAAGAGTATTATTATTGCATTTAATGCTTCTATTCATATTAAAGAAGATCGACCTTTTTTTAATCTGCAAATGGTATCATTAGTACTTGTTGGAATGTTTTTTCTGACAACAATTATTGTTATTAGTGCCTTTATTATGGAAAAGTATGTTTTGAATTTTTTATTGGAATACGACTTTATAAAAAATGAATTTATTTACTATCTAATATTAGTTGGTGATTGGATTTTGTTTTTGGGAATGATATTTTTTATGGTATCATTTTTATATTATTATGCACCCAAACACCGCAAACAATTTAGATTAATCTCCGCAGGCTCTACATTTTCCACCATAATAATAGTATTGGTAATTTATTTATTCAATATGTATATCAATAATTTTGGAAAATATAATGTGCTTTATGGCTCAATTGGTACTTTATTGATTGTTTTATTGTGGATTTACATAAATGCATTTATTCTACTAATCGGTTTTGAAATTAATACTTCCATTGTTGCTGCTAAAGACTCAGAGCAATTACCGTTGAAGAATCAAGATAGCTAAGATGCTTCGCTTTTTTGGAACGCTGATAACACGGATTTAACTGATTTTCGCAAATTATCTTCTTTCTATTTCTCGTAATTTCTCCTTGTCTCCTTTTCTCAAGTTCTCCAGTTCTCCTCTTCACCTTTTCTCCTTTTCACAACTTCACTCTTTTGGAACGCTGATAACACGGATTTAACTGATTTTCGCAAATTATCTTCTTTCT
>JAOZKO010000021.1:0-11919 GCA_029935325.1 Bacteroidales bacterium | reverse complement strand
CACGGATTTAACTGATTTTCGCAAATTATCTTCTTTCTATTTCTCGTAATTTCTCAAGTTCTCCTTTTCTCCTTTTCTCCTTGTCTCCTCTTCTCAAGTTCTCAAGCTCTCCAATCCTCCCTTCCCTATTTCCCAAAAAACAAACAAGAATCGCCATAGCTTAAAAACCGAAAGTCATTATCCATAGCATATTTATAACTTTCGTGCCATTGCTCTCCATAGAAAGCTGAAACTAATAATAAGAGCGTGCTTTTGGGTTGGTGGAAATTTGTAATCAAAACATCAACAATTTTAAAAAAATATGATGGGGCGATAATAATTTGAGTATCACCATGAATTTCTTCCAAATCATTATCTGTCATATAATTTAGAATTGCTTCCAATGCATCCTTACTAGAGATATTTTGCCCATAAGTATTTTCATATGGCTCCCATTGTTGAATCTGGAACTTAGCATTACTATCCTTAATAAGTCTGCAGCCAAACCAAAACAAACTTTCTAAACTACGTGTGGTAGTGGTGCCAACAGCAATTATCTTTCTGCCTTTATACTGAAGCAAATCTTCAATTAATCCTTTATGTATTACCACTTGCTCAGTATGCATTTCATGGTCTTCAATTTTTTCAGCAGAAACAGGCTTAAAAGTACCCGCTCCAACATGCAAACTCACAAAATTCTTCTTTATAAATTTCTTCTCTAAAGTCTGCATAACAGTATCAGTAAAATGCAAACCAGCAGTAGGAGCAGCAACCGAACCTTGATGCTTGGCATATATTGTTTGGTAACGCTCAATATCTTCTTTCTCTGTATTCCGCTTCATATATGGCGGCAATGGAATACTTCCTGTGGCAACTAATATATCCGAAAAAGTTAGATCAGCAGGCTGCCACGAAAAGCTAATGCGAAATGAATTACCAATTGCTTCCAGTTTCTCAGCATAAAGCTTAATAGGTGTTCCCTGATAATCAAGCTCCAAAAGCAGCTTTCCTTCCTTCCACTTTTTAGCATTCCCTACCAAGCACTTCCATTGGCATTGGCCCTTTACTTGAAACGCGTTTTGAACCTCACGAGTGGGCTCAATGGGTTCTAAAATAAAAATCTCAATTTTAGCACCAGTAGGCTTAGCAAAATGCATCCGCGCCCTAATTACTTTGGTATCATTAAAGACTATAAGACTATCTGATGGTAGATAATTACCTATATTTTTGAAAGTGGACTCATTAATCTCCCCCGCTTTGGAAATCATTAATTTACTATTATCCCTTTGTTCAACAGGATATTGAGCTATTCTGCTTTCTGGCAAACTATAATTATAATCTGATATTGATATTTCCTTTGGGTGCATAATTTGATTTTTGAAGGCGCAAAGATAATATATAGAGCACAATGCTTTATTATTTTAATATAAACCTAGAACAAAAATATTTTTATCCAAAATTCTCATCATAATAATCCTTCAGTCCTTTTTGCAGATTCATTCTAGCGCGGTGAATTAGTGATTCTATTGAAGATACCGATAGTTCCATTACTTCTGATATTTCCTTATACGACAAATCATCATAATTCTTAAGAACAAAAGCTGTTTTTTGATTTTCCGGTAAATTATCTAAGGCCTGATGCAATGCTTTGGAGTGATCATCTTGCTCTGATAGTTCTTGCGGATTACGAGCCGAATAATCCACAATTTGCATAGTTTCTTCCTTTTCACCAATAAAAAATCGCTGTACACTTTTCAGTAAACTATGCTTCTTATTGTCTCGGATATAATTTAACGATTTATTAATGGCAATGCGGTAAAGCCAGGTGGAAAGCTTGCTATCGCCTCGAAATTTGTGGACAGAGCGAAACAATTCAATAAATACTTCTTGGCTTAGGTCTTTTGCGGCAGCTTCATCATGGAGCATTCCAAGGCAAGTATTATAAACCACCATCTGATAGGTATCTACAATTTGTCTGAAAGCAGACTCATCTGCATCCTTTAAAAGTTCTATTAATTGCTTTTCGCTCATAAAATTTAATCACGCCAAATTTACTATCAATTTTGACACAATTAATTTATTTTACTTGCTCTTAGACTTTATAACAATAAAGCGGATGCTGTATTTATTTGAAGTACTGAATAAACTTGAAGCGAGGATATCCGCTGAAGGCGGATATTAGACTTTATAATTTAGAGTTTTCTAACTAGTGTCAGCAAGAAAACTCGCTATTTTACAGTGCTTAGTCATAAATCGTCAAGTTCGAGGCTTGCGAAGAAATTGGCGTTTTCTGGCAAGCACTAACTAAACTAAGTTATTAGCTCTAGTATAACATGTTCTGCAAAGGGGCTCATAGCTTTCTGTTTCACCAAGCATCACTAACTTATCGTTATGCACTATGCGATGCGAAATATGAGCTAGTTTCCCACATCGCATACAAATGGCATGTACTTTAGTTACATATTCTGCAGAAGCCATTATCTGTGGCATAGGACCAAATGGCTTGCCTTTAAAATCCATATCTAAACCAGCAACTATTACTCTAATTCCTCTATTGGCAAGTTGATTACATACATCTGGCAATTCATCATCAAAAAACTGGGCTTCATCAATACCAACAACTTCAATATCGCTTGCCAAAAGCAGAATATTACTAGATGTTTGAACCGGTGTTGAAGCTATTTCGTTTTTATCATGAGAAACTACTTTCTCTTCGTCATAGCGCACATCAATGGCAGGTTTGAATATTTCAACCTTCATTTTTGCAATACGCGCGCGCTTTAACCGACGTATTAGTTCCTCAGTTTTGCCTGAAAACATGGAGCCACAAACAACTTCTATCCAGCCTGCCTCCTGTTTATTATTTGTTGAATTCTCTAAAAACATTCTCGTTTAAACAGTTTATCTTTGGAATACCTTTACCCCCAATTTATAAATGAGAGTTATTCTTAATAATTTGCAAATTTAAGTAAAACTCAAAGCCATATTTTTATTGTGAATAAATTAATTTAAACATGAGTCCAATTCAGAAAGAACACAGTATTGAACTAGTTTCAATCATCAAAGACCAGGTAACAGAAGTGCTTGCTTATAAGCAGAATACGCCACAAATAGAAATTGATATTCTAAAAGAGAATATTCGAAAGCTATATGAAATAATTAATTCTGTAAACAAAGTAAAAATACAGGATACAGTAAGCACAAAGCAAGTTGAAAGCATTGATAATGAGATTAATGAATTGCTTGACGAGGCTACAAACCAGTTCAAGGAGCAATTGAAAGAAGAACCGGACGCCTCCCTAATATTGGAGCAAGAAGAAGTGCTTGAAGAGCAAAATATTGAAGATAAGATTGAACCTGAGATTCCAGATGAGGAAACTATTGCAAAGGTTCATGAAGAATCAATAGAAGGATTAAAGGCTGAAGAAAAACAGGATGCTAAAATCAAAACGGAGAAAAAATCTAAAAAAGTGGAAGTTGATAAGTCTCCTTCAAAACAGGGAAGAACTGTTCATGTATTAGATATAGCACCTGAAGATGATGAAGACTCAAAAGAAGAAGAGCAAATAATAATTGAGAAGATCAAGGCAAAACCTATCAAAAGCTTGAAAAACGGTATTGGTATTAATGATAAGTTTATGATTATTAATGATTTATTTGAAGGCCGTGGAAAGGATTATAATAAATGCGTGCAAACTCTTGATTCACAAAAAAACAAAGAAACTGCACTTTTTACTTTAGGTGATATGAAAGACGAAAACCTTTGGGAAAGTAACGATCTTGCATTTCAGCATTTTAAGGCTTATGTTGAGCGTAGATATTTATAGAAGGATTAATATCCTAAAAATTCTTCTTATTCCACCTTCTGACTAGTTAAAATAATTATAGCATGGAACAACATATGACTTTTATAAACATTAAATTTTTCTATCTTTGCGTTTTCCGTAATATCGAATAAAATGACAACACTATTTTTTGAAGGCATATTATTGGGTTTATTAGTTGCAGTATCATTGGGACCTGCTTTTTTTGCAATTATCCAAACTGGGATTAATAAAGGCTTCAGATACGGTATTTATATGGCAATTGGAATTTCAATAAGCGATATAGTGCTTGTTACTATTAGCTATATTATTGGCTCCACACTTTTCGATGATCCTCATAATAAAGTTTATGTTGGCCTAATTGGTGGAATTATTCTAATAATATTCGGTTCCGTTTCGTGGGCAAAGAAGCCTGAAATACTCAAACGCAAAAGGTATAATCTTGATAAGATTCCTCATAATCCACGTCCTACAGGATATGTTATTAAAGGCTTTTTTCTAAATATTGTAAACCCTTTTCTTTTCTTCTTTTGGTTTGGCGCCTTAGGTTTTGTTGGTAAAAATTCTTTGCCTGGTGAGATATTAGAGAGCACAATTGTGTTTTTTACTGGTACGTTCATTACCATTTTCTCTACTGATGTTCTTAAAAGTTTTATTGGTGGAAAAATCAAAGGCTATCTTAAGCCTCGAAAGGAGATTATTCTAAACAAGATTGTAGGTCTTGCTCTAGTTGTCTTTGGAATAATTCTCATATTCCGTACACTGAACGAATATGGATTCTTTGAATATTTAAAGCAATTTAAAATCCCTTATACAGGCTAGTTATGACTATTGAAGAAGCACAAAAACAGGTTGATAATTGGATTGAAACTTATGGAGTGCGCTACTTCAGTGAGTTAACTAATATGGCAATTCTCACTGAAGAAGTTGGGGAATTGGCTCGAATCATTTCCCGAAAGTATGGTGAGCAATCATTTAAAGAATCCGACAAAAACAAAGACCTAGGTGATGAAATGGCTGATGTACTTTGGGTACTGATTTGTATGGCAAACCAAACTGGAGTTGACCTAACCCAAGCATTTAAAAAAAACATGGAAAAGAAAACTTTTCGCGATTCTGAACGTCATAAGCTCAATCCAAAATTATAGATTGATATGCTTAAATATTACCTTTTAATTTTTCTGTTTCTTTTCATTTCTACTGCGGTGCTCGCACAGCAGTTGAAAGTAAAGGTAATTGACATCAATACCAAACAGTCACTTGCATTTGTAAATATTAAATTTGATGATAAACAAAATGGCGTAGCAACAGATATTGATGGCTATTTTATTCTAAAAGATATTCATTGCTGCACCAAACTTAAGCTCTCATATATTGGGTATTCCGACACTACAATTAGCGTAAAAAATATAGACAAAAAAGAAGGTGTAATTGCAATGCGACCAAGCAAATACGACCTTAGTACCGTTATTATTCTTCCCGGAGAAAACCCTGCATTTGCTATTATTAGAAAAGCTCTGGAAAATAAAAAACAAAATAATCCTGAGCAGTTTTCAAGCTTCTCATATAAGGCATATCATAAGTTTATTCTTACCGCTGACCCTGAATCAATTAAGGAAGCCCTTGCCGATACTACCCAGCTTGATAGTGCAATAATTGAAATGGATGAGTTTTTAAAATCTCAACATTTACTTTTATCAGAAAGTGTTAGCGAGCGATATTTTAAATTTCCTGATAAAAACAAAGAGAAGGTGATTGCTACACGTATGTCAGGTCTCGACAATCCGTTTTTTGCAATTTTGGGAAATCAATTACAATCTTTCAATTTTTATAGTCCACGAATCGATTTATTGGATAAGCACTATATAAACCCCCTAACTAATACCAGTTTAAAGAAATATTTCTACCTCCTTGAAGATAGTATTTTTTCAGATTTTGACACAACTTATATAATCAGTTTTAGACCTTATAAAGGAACTAATTTTGATGGATTAAGGGGTCAACTACATATTAGTTCCCACGGTTTTGCTCTGAAAAATATTATTGCTGAACCTGCAGACACAGCAAGTGATATTGGCATTAGAATACAGCAAAAATTTGATTTAATAGACGGAACACATTGGTTTCCTGTGCAGTTAAATTCTGATTTGACTTTCTATACTTTGCTAATATCTGGAACCTATGCCAAGGGAATTGCTCGCTCCTATATCCGTAATATTGAAATTAACAAAAAGCCTGAAACAAAAGTCCGTTATAATAATACGGTAATGGAACTCAGCAAAGCATCTACAAAACCACATAGCCAAGAATTTTGGAATTCGTACAGAATAAATAAGCTTGATAGTGTAGAGATGAAAACCTATCATGTGATGGACAGTATTGGTAAAGCTGAGAAGTTTGATGAAAAACTATGGATTGCCCAAACATTAATTAGCGGTAGAATTCCATGGGGACCTATTGATTTTGAACTTAATAAATTCATGAAACTTAATAGGTTTGAAGGATATAGAATGGGAATTGGAGTAGTTACTAATGATAGAGTTTCTAGTTTTGTAAACCTCGGTGCTTACGGAGCATGGGCCACAAAAGATAAGGAATGGAAATATGGTGGAAAACTAATTTTTAATCTATATCCAGCAAATGATTTAAAACTAAAGTTTAATTATAAAAATGATGTTTTTGAAAGTGCTAAGCAATACGATTTTGGTAAAATAGATTTTCTTAGCTCGGAGCAAATCCGTGCTTTATTAGTTAATAAAATGGTATATCACCAAACTGCTAAATCAAAACTTTCATTTCGTGCATTGCCACATTCCGCATGGGAATTTAGCGCATTATATTCGCAAGTAAATTCTCCTGATAGCTATCAGTATGTATTATCCAGTAGTGATGATTTATACGAAGCTAAAGGGGATTTTAATTTTGCCGAGATAGGACTTGGTTGGAGGTTTGCCTTTAAAGAAAAATTTTACCGTAATGAAAATGGACTTATTTCCATGGGCACAAAACATCCTATATTTAACTTTCACTATACGCAAGGTTTTTCGGGAGTATATGGCTCTGAGTTGGATTATCAAAAACTAGATTTACAAATCGATTATAATTATTATATTAGTTTTTTAGGAAGAAGTTCGTGGCGATTAACTGCCGGCAAAGCATTAGGGAAATTGCCATGGTATAAACTTTATAATGGCAAGGGAAGTTTTGTGCCTTGGTATGTAGAATCTCCAAATACTTTTGGTACTATGCATATAAATGAATTCCTTTCTGACGAATATGTAGCTTTGTATTTTAGGCATAATTTTGGCAGCTTATTGTTTGGGGATAAACCCTTTATACCTCAGCCAGCTATTGTAACATCTTTCGTAATCGGACAATTAAGCAATTCTCAAGACCATAAAAACATCTCATTCAATACCCTTGAGAAAGGATATTACGAATCAGGATTATTACTAAATTCCATATTAAAATCAGGTATTACCAATATTGGTTTCGGTGTTTTTTACCGTTGGGGACCCTATGCTTTTATTGATGAGAAAGACAATTTTGCCTTTAAATTCACTATGGGTTATAGCATCTGATATAGCGACATAAACCTATGCTAGACAAGCTGGGGGAAATTGGAACACAACCTGCCCCGAAAATTCGGGGGATAACGCTGATTAAACAATCCAATAGCTATCGGCTCAACATATTTAAGATTTAAGAGTGGCTTCGCTCTACGTGAATATTCTAAGTGCTTACGCAGTCCTCCTTAGCGAAGGAGGTGGCCATTTTTCCGAAACGGTTTTATTGTGCAGAATAAGTATTCTAAAAAATGGACGGAGGATTGATTTTGAAGTTTTTAAGGTCTCTCAATCAGCCAAAGTCATCGTAAATCAAAGAGGTTTAGAAGGTTCTGAATTCCAACTACCAAATCAATAATCCGATAGCTATCCGGATAAACTGATTATCGCTGATTTTTTTTATAATATCTTCCTTCGGTATTGTAATTCGATATTCGATGCTTCAATACCTTAGGCAACACGCCTAATTATCTAAAATAAAATTAGCTGAATGAAAGTACTTGACGTATAGATATTAATCTGGTATAAAACCCTAATTCACAAATCGGTTCCTATCTCGTTTTACAGTACTAAAAGCAATTCGCTTTAGCTCCTCGCTGGTATCAAAAATCATTTGTAAATCAGTAGGAAATGGAGCTGGTTTATTTTTTATATAAGCTTTTGACTTATTTGTTAAAGCAGCTTCTTCTCCAGCAAAAACTCCAGATTTATAATCAAAAATAAATTCACTAGTAATCGGAATTGTTTTTATAAGCTGACCACTACGGTTGTCAAAATAGTCTAAGCTACCCTTAACAACAGATCTCTTATTCATTTTTGTCAATGTAATATATGCAGTAATATCCTTGTATTTTGTTCGCTTTAGGTCATTTCCTAAGGAATCCTTCATTACATTTCCATTATTATCTAAAATATATTCCCATCCATCAGCAACTTTCTTAGTCTCTTTATACTTCTCAGTTTCCATATTCTGAGGAGATACTTCAATCTGCTTTAGATTTAAGAAAATACTATAATCATAATACATTTGCTCATCAAATTGAGTATCAAACTCTACCCATCTTTTGTTTAATGAGCTCAAGCTGATTTTCAAAATCTCTGCCTCAAAATCCTTCGGCAAAGCAACTCTTGCATGATTCTGCATTTTAAAAATCACATGATTAGTACCTTGTGCTAAGGCCTGTTGTAATTTTACATCCACATCCTTATAGTTACTAAAATATTTACGAATAAACGAAAATTGGTTGTAGGCTTTTCTGGCGCTCATTCTATCTCCCGACTCCAATAGTTTAACGCCATTGGCATAGTAAAAAGCTGCAGCATTATTCTTCGCCTCGGCAATCTCAGTATTATAATCCACTTTTTCGTAATTAATTTTTTGCAAGACCTCATAAGGCAAACGACTTACCACATCTTGGCGCTGTCGCATCATCGAATATCTTTTAAAAAGATCCTCCCATATATCTGGTTGACCAGAGATTCTCAACTCGTTAATAATATTACGGTCGCGCTCATTGGCAAGCCTATATGCTCTCTCCAATACATTTATCTCTTGATTCTTTGTGGGGTCTTTAATAAGTTTTTTTACTGATTTATTTATTGCAGCATCATAGTCGCCTTTTTGTAACATTTTAGTACTTCTATTACAGGATGCTAAAATTAGTAGCACAAAAAATATAGTATATCTAGCTCTCATAAGTAGTAAATTTAAAAATAATAAATTAAAAAAATGATTGTAATCAAATTTCGAACCAAAAGTATAAAAAGAAGCAATTCAATTTGTATATTTGTAAGATTATTTATAAATGCTCTTTTCAAATTGAGCAAAAAACTTATTGCAAATGAATACAATTCAAGATTTATTAGAAAAATCTATCCGTAATGTTGCAGACTTTCCAAAGCCTGGCATTCAGTTTAAAGATATTACCACTGCCCTAAAAGATGCTGAAGTATTGAAAAGAACTTCCGATTACCTATATAACCAATACAAAGACAGGGGAATAACCCAAGTAGTAGGTATTGAATCTCGAGGATTTATTTTGGGAAGTATATTGGCTTATAAGCTTGGTGCTGGATTTGTTCTTTTGCGAAAGCCTGGCAAATTACCTGCCGATACTATTTCTGTAGAGTACGAATTGGAGTATGGAACCGACAAAATTGAAATCCATAAAGATTCACTTTTGCCAAATGATATTGTACTTTTACACGACGACTTGCTCGCAACAGGCGGAAGTGCAGAGGCAGCTATTAAACTTATTAGCCAGTTTAATGTAAAAGAAACTCATGTTAATTTTCTTATTGAACTAGATTTTCTGAATGGCCGTAAACGGATAAATGGAGTAGAATCTATTGATTCTACGATTCATTTTTAGGGTTATCTATTTTAATTAAGTATAGAAAATAGCCTCTATTTTCTGCCAAAATCAGCTGGAATCTCACCCCATACCGCTGTTTCCCATTTAAGGATTGGGTTCTTCCATGTGTTTGATTTTAGCCAAATTAAGGCTCTATCTACGAGTTTATACAATTCTTTGGTCTTTGGGTTGCGGGGCAAATTGGACTTTATTTCTTTCCTACGTACCCAAGCCATTGCTGTCATTGAATCAGAATAAATAGGCATATCACTATTCTGTTGCTTAAGATAAGCTAGGCCATGTACTAATGCCAAAAATTCTCCAATATTTACTGTGCCTAAAGGGAATGGCCCCTGATGAAATATTTTTTTTCCAGTATTAGTATCTACTCCTTGATATTCCAATGGTCCTGGGTTTCCGCTACAAGCGGCATCCACACTTAAAGTTCTTTTATTAAAATTACTATTAGCAGATTTTTTATACTTATCAAGCATTGTGGGCTCTATATAATTGTCACCCATATATTTATCTGGACTATCCTGAAAAGCTTTTTTTGCAATATCTTCGTTTGTAAAGGATTTAAAAACGGGAGAAGGAAAACCATCAACTTGCATCTTACAATCTACCCACGTACTATAAACACCTGGCTTTTCGCCTTGCCAAACCACATAAAACTTCTTTTTAGCTTTAGCCATATATTAAAAATTGTATTGAAAAGCCGTGCATAAAACCTCATTGTATTGGCCCTCATTATAGAAAATACTTGTATTTGAATAATCAGGCTTTGGCCTAATTGCTAGTATTGAATACGAATATCTAAAAGAAAATCCCCAATTATCGTTTATTTCATAATTTAATCCTGCAAATCCCGAAAAATCAAAATCCTTAAAATCAGGCACTCCAGGGTTTTTATAAAACTCACCATTCTCGTCGAATTGTCGCCAGTTAATCAAATAGGCAAACATTAGGCCTACTTCTACTTTTATACCTTTAACTATATTAAATTTATACATCAGTGGAACTTCAATATAATTTAGTCGCAACAGATATGAAGTGTAAATTCCATCACTTGGCTTGGCATTTTTCCGACTTCCCTTTTGGATAAAGTTAATTTCAAGTTGCCCTTCACCTAATCTTCCTATTGGTCGATTAACAAAAAACCCGCCAAATAATCCTGCCTTATTAAAGCCCTGATAACTATCTCCTGTAACTTGTGTTCCCGTCATACCAATCTGAACACCAGCATTAAATTCTTGTGCTGATAGTTCAAAAAACAATAGAAATGTTACGCTAAATATTAATATTCTCCTTATGTGCTGATGTATAGATTTCATGATATTATTTAATTCTAATTTTTGATTCTATTAGTTCCGAAAACCAAAAGCTAAATTAGAGAAATTAATTAGTGTGTGCACGAAAACTATTCAATATTCATTTCATAAAACATAGTACTAGAATCCACCCCTTCTTTCCATTTTATATCTGACAGATATCGGTTGCCAAAAGACTTAATAAAGAACTCCCTCATTTCTTCTACAATATCACCATAAATGCAATCCATAAATGGGCAAACAGAACTATGTCCAAAACAATGTTTATTGGAGGCTTTACCTTCTATAAGTTCATAAACTTCCAATAATGATATTTCCTGAGGTTTGCGAATTAAGAAAAAACCCCCCTTTGGCCCTCTATTCGACTTCAAATAACCATGCTTAACAAGCATTTGCAGTATTTTACTTAGATGATTTTTCGAGAAACCAGTAAGTTTAGAAATCTGAGTAGCATTAATATGTTGATCCAATTTAGCTATCAAAACCAATGAATGTATGGCAATTGAACTAGCTTCCGAAATGTTAATTAATTTATTCATCAAATAATATTTGTGGCAAAGATACTATATTGGTATTAGAGTACCTAATTATCACTCTATTTTAAGATATATATTATATGTGCTATGTCTTTAAATTCATTGCAAAGTCCGTTTATTCGCTTCGCTTTTTTGGAACACCGATAACACGGGTTTAACTGATTTTTGCGGATTATCTTCTTTCTATTTCTAGTCACCAAGCCTCCAAGTCCCAGCTTCAACAACCTCCTAACCCAAAAGTGAAGGCTTCGCTCATTTGTTCAGCGGACATAGCGAAGGCTTCACGTGCCATGCAAAACCTCGCAATTTCTCCAAACTCTACTTCCTCA
>JAOZKO010000020.1 GCA_029935325.1 Bacteroidales bacterium | reverse complement strand
AGCAGGGAATTAACGATTGGCGCTCTGTTATGAAGGATATTGTGGAGGATGAAGTGGTGCATGCTAAGATTAAAAAGAGGCGGGCTAAGAAGAGAAAAAAATAGCAATCCCCACTCATAAAAAAGTAGGGATTGCCTAGTGAAGAAATCACTATTGCACATGTAGGAGTTTACTTTCGATGCTAACTCCTGAAGTTAAAGGAGTTATACTATTTTAATTATTTCTACCTCACAACGCCAATTTTAAATGTTTTTGTCTCATTAATCGTTTTGATGGATAAGAAGTAATAACCTTGCCCTAATGAATTGAAATTAAATCGTTCGTTAATTAGCTCTTTATTGTTATAATCCTTCAAATAAATCATTCTACCCGTTAAATCAAATACTGCAATTTGGATATTTGTTTTATGAGACAATTCTACTTTTAGAGTAAATTGCCCATTATTAGGATTAGGAAATAAGCTTGTATTAAGTATTTCAATGAATTTTGGAGAATCGGGTTTGGTTTTGAGGCTATCTGTAGAAATTCCATCATTCCATTTTGGAGTTGATGTTACAACAATTGGTTTAGAAATTTCTGCTTGACATTCTGAATTTTCAGCAATTAGCATAACATTATAGGTCCCCTCTAAATAGAAAACATGAATTGGATCAGCAATAGTATCGCTTGTTCCATCCTTGAAATCCCAATGATAATGTATAGGATTTGGATAAGAGAGTTCAATAAATTTTACACTATCAAGTGTAAGAACATCACTAGCAGCTAAAAAATGTGGGTGCATCGACATTTTTGAAAGACTAAGTTCAAAGGTATCCCTATCGACACAACTAAGAACTGTAGCCTCTAGATAATATGTGCCCACATCTGATAAAATAATACTGTCGGATGTTTGCGAAAAGCCATTGGGCCCCCACCAATTAATTGTAGCTTCGGGGGCATTAGGGTTGACATAAGAGCTATCGCCATCGCATAAAAACAGGGTGTCACTGAAGTTGATATTATGCAGATAGCGATAATTAATGCTTATGGAATCAGTAGCTGAACAATTATTTGTATCCTTGATTGTTACCCAATATATTCCGCTTTGTGAAGCGTATACTGAATTGCTTGTGCTATTATTGTTCCATAGATAATTGCTAAAATTACCTGCAGAGAGCAAAAGACTATCAACATTACATGTATCAATATCTGCCCCAAGATAAACAACAGAAGGTGGCATAATTTGTAATGAAATTGTGTCAGTACCCTCACATCCGTATAAAGTAGTAACCTTGACAGAATAAATACCAGTTTGATTCACAGATAGGTATTGCACAGTATCTCCCGTATTCCAATTATAATAATCTCCATTACCGGCATCTAATGTATAATTAGTACATAACACTGTATCAACTCCCAAATTAGGTTGCGGACTTGGGTGGAAAATCATGAGGGTAGTATCACTGTTTTGGCAGTTATTTGTATCAATAACCTGCACATAATAAATACCTGCTGTATTAACACTAAGGGTTTGATTAGTTGAATAATTTGACCATAAATACTGCGAACCTGGATTTTGGGCATCTAAAATATAATTGGATAAACAAGTCTCTGTGGTATCGCTAAAATTTATTTGTGGTGGGGCATTAACATTAATCGTTTTTTTATACACTGTATTGCATTGATTGTTGTTGTAAATTGCATAGAGTTTTACCTGGTATTGCCCTGGAGTTGTGTAAAACACCTGTCCATTGCTTGTGATAGCAGTGTCACCATTGCCAAAAACCCAAAACCATTGAACACTTCCTTGAAGAGTAGATTGATTGTTGAAGTAAGTAGTATCACCTAAACAGGCATTAGCATTAAAGAAATATGCGGAATCATTTTGAACAACCGTATGGGTTGAAGAAGCAGTATCGCTGCAACCCATATTGGAACTTACTATAAGTGTAGCTGTATAACTACCAGTACTTGCAAACATAATGCTTGTGTCTTGTGCGGCAGAAGTTATATTATTGCTAAAGCTCCACTGATGATTTGTTAATGAATATGCATTTGAAATAGTTGAAGTATCGGTATAAGTAACTTCAAAATTATCGCATAATGATGTGCTTGTGAAACCTGCCTTGGGAGCTTCATTCACCGTGTGTATTATTGCTGTATCGCTTACACAACCTGAGTCAGAGGTTACTGTAAGATTAACTTGATAGTTTCCTACATTTGCAAAACTGTGATTTGTATTAGCAGAATTTGATGTAGAATTGTCACCAAAATCATATAAATATGATACAATATTACCTGAACTAATTGTGGATTGATTCTGGAAATAGTTTGGCTCGTTAAGGCAAGGGTTCTGAATAGAAAATGCTGCTGTAGGAGAAGGGTTGACAAGAATATTAATAGAATCGTTACTGATACAGCCATTAGCGTCAGTCACAGTTACTTTATAAAGTCCGTTAGAGCTTACAATAATTGTTTGTGTACTATCATTTGTATTCCAATTGTAAGTACTTCCAGCAAAACCAGCATCAAGTTGAATACTTCCGCAGACGGAAGTGTCTGGTCCTAAATTAGGAACGCTAGGAGAATTTAAGAGGGCATAAACGGAGTCCTTAAAACTACATGAATGTGTATTTGTAATAATTACCCAATAGTTTCCATTAGAATTAACCGTTTTTTGTTGTGAAGTAGAATTGTCATTCCATAAATAATTACAGCCTGTATTTTGAGCATCTAAAACTAACTGAGTCCCACAAGTTTGAATAGTATCACCAAAATTAGTATATGGATTTGCATAAACATGAACTATTTTTATCAAAGTATCATAACATTGACTATTATTGTAATTTACAATAAGTTTAGCATTATAAGTTCCTGCGTTAGTATAGAAGTGTTTGGGTGAATGTTGACTCGCAATATTATTGTCTCCAAAATTCCAGTTCCATGTAATATTTTGACCGGAATAAGAGGAGCTATTTACAAAGCTTGTACTATCGTTAAGGCATTCATCAGAAGCTGAGAATACAAGACTGTCCCTAGGGCTTACATTTATTGCTGTTATCGCAGAATCCTTACATCCGAAACTTGAAGTGCATATAAGTTTTACATTATAGTTTCCAGGAGATGTATAGCTCTTTGTTGGGTTTTGTAAGGTTGAACTTGTTCCGTCATTGAATTCCCACCTAAAATTATTTATCACATAAGGTGCTTCCATTGACGAAGTGTCAACAAAAGAGATAGTTTGTTTGTCGCACTGATAGCTGTTTGAATAACCAACTATAGGTAGCGATTTTATGTTTGTTGTATGATTGATAATATTTACACAACCAAATGAGGACGTAACTTTTAATTCAATGTTATAAGTAGTGTCATTTGTGAAAATATGACTTGGATTTTGAGTGGTAGAAGTATTTGCATCACCAAAGTTCCAATTAAAATTACTGATACTTCCCGATGAAATCGTAGAGCTTTCATTAAATATACTTTGCTGCCCAAAACAAACATCAGAAACAGAGAATTGTGCTTGAGGAAGGGGCATAACAGTTATTGTAATACTATCAAATCCTGAGCAAGTATGGGAGTCTGTGATAGTAACTTTATAAGTACCTGAGCTATCAATTGTAATACTTTGAGTAGATTGCCCTGAGTTCCATATATAAGAACAATTATTGTAACCCGCATCGAGCTGATATTGTGAACAAACAGATGTGTCTGCACCTAAATCTGGACTTGGGTTTGGGTTGATTTTTACATATACACTATCGAAATAGGTACACGGACTTGCGTTGGTAATCGCAACGGAATAATTTCCAGAGTTGCTAACAGTGAGCGTTTGTCCTGTACTTCCATTGCTCCAAAAATAAGTGCATCCTGAGTTCTGTGCGTCAAGTGTATAACTGTCGCAGGCCTCAATTGTATCTCCAAAATTAATAAATGGAGAAGCCAATATGTCATTTGTATTTGTTGCGGTATCAGTACATAAACCATTGTTATAATACAAAATCATAGTTGTGTTATGAGTTCCAGTAGCACCAAATAAGTGTTTTGGATTCTCGATTTGTGCTGAGTCATTATCATCAAATAAATATTTGTATGTAATGCTAACCCCAGAATAAGATGAGGTATTTGTGAATACAGTTGAATCCCCAAGACAATTTGTAGTGGTTGTAAATGAAGATGTATCTATATTATTTATTATGAGACTTTTCTCTATACTATCAATACATCCTGCATTGCTCTGTGCTGTAAGTTTAACTAAATAATTCCCTTGTGATGAGTATGTTATAATAGTATCTAAAGAGGTTGTTGTACTTGCACCATTGCCAAAATTCCAGTATCGACTAATTATTCCAAAAGGATTATCAATGGTTGTAGTATCGTGAAAGTGAACTACACTTCCACCACAAGTGGCAGAATAATAAAAATCGGGTTTTGGTAATGGATATATCGTAATATTTTGACTTGTATCATGAACACAACCGGAATCTGATTCGCAAATCAGTTTTGCCGAATAATTTCCTGCTACGGTATATTGTTCTTTTGGGTTTACTAAATAGGAGGTGTCGTTATTTCCAAAAGTCCATGTGTAGGACACAATATTCCCTACGGGTATTGATGATTGATTGGTAAATATTGCAGAATCCTTATTACATATATTATTGGTTGAAAATTTGGCTTGTGGCATTGAATTAAACTTCACATAAGTAGAGTCAAAGGAGAAACACCCCCGAGGATTCGTAACTCTTACCCAAACAAGGCCTTCTTGAGTTGGTTTATAGGAGCTATCGGTTGAACTATTGAACCAGTAAAAACTATAATTTTTACTATAATCGCCTGCGATTAATAATGCGGAGTCGCCTGGACATAAATAGGTTGTGTCACTTCCAATATTAATATAAGGAGTAGATTTACAGTTTTTTGGAGCCACAGTTATCCAAGAGTTTTCCATATTGATACCAAAAACATCCACAAAATTATTCGTAGTATCTACATTTCCATTAAGGTCAGAATAGGTTGTCCCAAAATCTGTTGATTTCCAGATGCTGAAATCGTTTTCTGTAAGTGAATCTGCATTAAAGGCTGAATTCAGATAAGTGATATGTACATTTGAAGTCCCCGTATTGGCAAAATCAAAGGCATATACTTTGTTGATGCTTCCATCTGTGATTTGTTGTTGTTGATGAATACGTTTAATAGTTGTATTACCAAAGTTAGTTGATGAGTTGAGTATAAGGCCAATTCCTGCAATATTTTTATTCACAGGCTGAAAGGCAATATAGCTTACATCAATGGATCCGCTATCACCAATTATTCTAACTGAATCGGATTCGCCATATAAAAAACCAGTAGCATTGGTGCTGCTATTATCAAGGTGAATATTATTACTGTTGAGAAGAATATATCCACTTTCTAACGATAATGAGTCAAAAATATGGATTGGAAGTTCCAATATTAGGGTGTCGGATGTTTGGTTATGTAAAACATGAAAGTAAACCTCACTTCCACTACCTCCAATAGTTTGATTTTGATTTCCTTTGAGTGTTACTATACCATGATTTTCATCGGAAAATAGATGAAAAGCATTGTTAGTAATACTACCTTCGACGTTTATGGAACCTAAATTATAGAACGTACTATCATTATTTGTCAAATCGCCTTTGATATACAGCTTAGTACCTTTACTAATAAATACTTCTGCACCACTATTGGTCAGTTGTATTTGTGCAAATGCAATTTGCGACAATAGTAATAAAACTAGAATTCCATATGTTTTATAAAATCTTTTCATCTTTCGATTATTGAACTCGCATGATATAAGCTAAAGCATAAAATGGTGGCCGGTTTTCATGGGATTGCCCTCCGCCTGTGTTTTGTATCGTAATACCTGTAGCTGAGCTAGTAGTATTAAAATTACCAGTATTTTGCCTTACGTGATCAGTATTTGTAGAAGGGTCAGTTTCGAGGTCGTTAACATAATTGCTCGCTGTCCAAAAGCCATGTGTATGACCAGGATCATTAATCCCATGATTATGTGCTGGCATTTCATTAATGGTAAGCATAACAGTTGCTGCACCACCTGTATTACCTGGTGAATAGCTTCCTCCTGCACCCACAATAAACCTGCCTCTTAAATCAGGTGTTACATGACTATTTACAGTTTGTCCGTTACAAAGAGCCCAACCTGATGGGATATTTGAAGTTGTACCAGACCACATAATAATACCTCCAATTGGAATAGTTCCACTACCAATAAATTCAGTGGCCTTTACTTTGCCATCTACTTCCAGACGCTCGCTTGGCGATTGAGTTCCAATTCCAAAGTTTCCTGCAAAATACATGGTTGCTAGACCACTAGAAGAGGTCTTTCCTAAAATATAGAAATCAACGCCGCCGTTTTCATCTTCTGCTTTTATAATATATACTTCGCTTCCATCATTATCATAGTTTCTTATCCAAAGTTTTTTGCCATCAACGTTTGGACCCTTATTAGATGGGCCTGCCAAATCTAATTGTGCTTGCACATTGCTAGTGCCAATTCCTACACATATGGTATCATTAATATATACATTTGAGCCATGAGGTGTGGCAGCTTCCCAATTGTTTATCACATCCCATCTGCTATGTGGGGCATCCCAAAAACAGAATTTTCGTAAATCGGTATCGAATACCAGTAATGAGTTTGCGGGAACATTTCCAAAACTAGACATAATATCGCGCTCCGAAGAGGTCATTCGTGGTATAAGAAGACCCTTGCTTGTTGATTTTAAGTCAAGAACAGCTGTGGTGTCAGGGTTTGCATTATTGATACCTACTTGCGCTTTTACTGTGGTAAAAGCAATGCTTAGAATGATAATTAAAATTGCAATTTTCTTCATGGTGCTTTAGATTTGAATGTTATTAATTTCTGATTTGACTTTTGAACCATCAGGATAGAAAGCAATAACTTTGAAAGAATAGTTGCCCTTTCCTTTTGATCTATATTGTGTTGAATTCTTATTTGTCATTTTTGAAATGGGTTTCATACGCGAACCATTATGAGAATAGTACACCACATATCCCATTGGCTCAACGCCTTTATACTTCCATGTTAGGGATATATTTTTTGACTCGGATTTATATTTAAGCTTGAGTTTTGAGAATTTGCCTGTTTCGGTATCTTGATCATTCTTTTTTAGGGTGTAATTATTAGAATAAGCTGATTCGTTGCTTGATGAATCTACGGCAGTGAGCCAAAAACATAAATCGGTTAAATTGCTTGGAATAGTACTTTTATATGAACCGCCTTGGATAAGTTCATTATTTATCTTTATGGTATCGTTACTTGTTTTAAGATATAAATTGTATCCTGCTAAGTCACGCTCTGTTATTTTATGCCAAACAAAGGAAACACTATCACCTGATAGTTTAACTGTTTTAAGAAATGGGCTCGAAGGAGGTGTGATATCAGGTAGTTTCACTTTTAGTGTATCACTGCTTTTACTTTCGTTATAATTTGTGTCTAATGCTACTACATAATAGTCCATAGTATTCTTCATATTAAGAGCAAGTTGATCAGAAAAAAATGCTGTATCGATATTAGTAGCATTGATAAGTATATAGTGTCGAGCTTTATGTGCTTTACGATAAATTCTATAGGTCATAAAATCAGGTGGCCTAATATCTTTCCAACTTAAAATAACTTTTCCACTGTCACCAAAAGCGAATGTTAAGTCTTTAACTTGATTGGGTGGTAAACGGTCAAGTATGCTAAAACTACATATTGAAGTGTCCGATTTGTTACCAGCAATATCTACCGCCTGCATATTTATTTGATATTTTCCGGCTTCTTGCAATCTGAAAGAAAAATGGGTTGAGTCTTTTGAAATAATTTCTGTTTCTAATACAGTGTTGGTGTCCTTTTTCTGAATGATACTCATCGTGTATTGTGCTAAATCATTGACCTTTGGAGGCATCCAACTTAGTTTTAC
The DNA here is from genome assembly GCA_029935325.1 of Bacteroidales bacterium. Classification (GTDB taxonomy): domain Bacteria; phylum Bacteroidota; class Bacteroidia; order Bacteroidales; family UBA1556; genus UBA6267. The sequence goes on along the minus strand of JAOZKO010000020.1, from coordinate 9,657 downwards.
ACTTAGGTCATTGTCGTGCACTTGGGTGAATAGTTTCTTAGGCGGAGCAGGGGCTTCTTTATCCTTAAAATCTATAATATTTTGTTCTGACTGCTGACCTTCATTTCCCATATAATCCATAGCTTGAATTCGGTAGCTATATTTGTGATTCAATTCCAAGCTATCATCCACGTAGTTTATTTTAGGCCAAACCTTTACGCCATCCTTATTAAAAATTTTTGATAAAAGGATAACTTGTTCATTGAGTTTTTGAAATTCTCCATTGTCAATTGATTTATATATGTTGATGCCATAAAAGACTTTTGTGTTTGGGAGCCAACTTAAAGCAATACTTGTATTATTTAATTGATAGATGGCAATACTATCAGGAGCAGGCAAGGCTTGATAAGCTCCGCTTATAAAGGACTTTTCTTGATAAACTTTTTTAGTTTTGGCATTTGTAATTTTGTATTTATAAGCATTTCCATTTTTCACATTTTTGTCGATATATCTAAGTCCAAGTGCATCGGCAAGTTGTCTATCTTTAAATAATTGCAACGCTACAATAATTGAAATAAGGCCTTTATCCGTTGGTTCGTTCGATTGAAGAAGCTTAAATATTTCGCTTGATTCCTTACTTAAATTTATATTGTTAATACTACTTTTCTGAATGAGAGGATTCGTTGTCAAAAGAATCCATTCAGAACTATCGGTTTTACGATAAATATTTATTCCATCGCTATTTCTATAATCAGGAGTATAAATACGAATTTCTATCGTATTTTCAATTGTAGGGTCATTATTGATAAAAACAGAGGTAATTTGTGATTTAACAACTGTAATAAAACCAAAGAATAGAAATAATAGCAGGAATATATGCCTTAACCAATTTGAATAACCAGTTGCTTGATCGCTACGACTACTATAATCCATAAAAAAGTTTGTCAAATATTTTTTCATATTATACTTCATTTATTCATAAAAAGTGTATGATCCTTCAAGGTTAAAGTTTACATCAATACTCAATAATTCTACTGATCCTCTCAAAAGTCCTGAGGCCTTCACGGGTATTGGTAGAAAGTGCATATTAAAGTCGCCATTTAGAGATATGCGACCCAATGTCCATTCACCTTCCTTGCCAAGATATTTGTATTTGCAATAAATACCTGCACTGGTTTGAACCCAAACTCCTATATCATTTATTTCGAATACAGGATCCCACTTTAATTTAGTATGGAAACCAGCGGCAAAGTATATACCTGCATAAGGTTTGATAGAGGCAAGGTCGCCAACACCAATCCAAGGGCTTTGAAGTTCAATCTGTGCTCTTAAACCAGCCCCTAGGAATAGATCTGTTTTTGTCACCTCCATCCAACCCTCTAAGGCATATCCAATACAACCAGGAACGAAATATACATGATCATCTTTGCTGCCAAGTTTCATCTCAAACTTGTCTTCACTAACGTCGATATCAAGTGTTCCATGTCCGCAAAATGTTGGTAGTCCTGTATTTACCACCGCAGTACCTACATAGTGTTTGTCAACAAAATCAAGTGTAATTACAGCATCACCTTCTAAAACAGATGCATTTATTATTCCTCCAGGAAGTTTTAAGTTTCCAAGTCCAATTTGTCCTTCCAAACCGATAGATCGGAGTCCTTCACCACCGCCAAAGGTGGCTTCGAAGGCTCCAGTGTACATTACATTTGTACCTTGAGTATAGGTGTCGATAAAGGATGCTCGTAGTAGAAAGCCGAAGTCAACATTAGGATCGGGTCTATAATCAAATTCAGTATATCCATTTTCTCCAATAACTGTATTTCCAATAGAGTGATTCATATTATGATAAATACGACCTTCTATCCCTGTAATAGTTACGGGTCCTAACGGAAGTCCAACTTTGACAACGTTTGCACCAGTTAGTTTCCCAAGTTTTTTGCTCTTGAAGACCATTCCGCTTCCATCAGGCAATTTAGTAGAGAAACGACTACCCATAGTATTTCCTCGTTGACCAATGTCATATGATACACTTAAAAACCAGTAAACTTCATCTTGATAAACGCCCATTATCATATGCGAAGACATGCTTTTGTTCAATGGTAATACTAAATTACCATATAAATAACCATGAAATCCATCGCCCCAATCGGGATGATCATAGAATATGGATAAATTGCCTTCCATTTTGGCAACAACAGCATCAACTTTTATATAGGGGTGTAGTAAAACTCCAGGTTCGTTTGAAAACAAACCAAGGTCAATGCGGTCTGATATCATTGAAGTCGCAGGAGCAATATTTGGACTTACCGGATCAGTAATATTGTTTAAATCACCCATCCCCCTAGTATTGCTCGAACTTGAACGTATATTAGGCCCTTCATCACTTACAAAATGAAGTTTTGGAGGTCCGTTCTGACCACTGATATCTTTGCCAAATGATGCAGTTGAAGTGAATACTAATGCATAAGCATTTCTTACCATCCCAGCCCCAATACTGTCAATAGTAATTTCAAAACCCCCATCCATTGTTGTTGAGAGCTGATAGGGCAGGGCCATTATGCTATTGGGTGATTTAAAACCAATTACGGCATTACCCCATACACAAAAGTCAGGAAGGGAGTTTATTGTAATATTTTGTTTTGTCCATTCGAGGTCAATATTCATATTTAAATGACTATTGTTGGCAAAATGAGCATTGTTTATATTGATGTCTATTTTTTTATCAGGGTTATTGCTATTTATTGTGATGGATTGTCCATCCAAAGGTGTTTTTAAGTCTCCTTGCTGGAAACCATATTCAGTAATTGGAATTTCAAAATCGAAGAGCTGTGAAGTGCTAATAATATACACCTCGATTGCTCCTTCAAAAATACTTGAACTAAGCTGATTATCATCAATATTTAGCTCTATTTTTTTACAAGCGCCTCCAAATGTATTAAACTCGAGCTGCGTGTTAGCTGGAAAATCATATTGATAATCCAGATGTAATCCTTGTGATTCAATCCAGAATTCATTACTGTTATTTGTATTTTCAGTATAGGTATAATTGGCTCTAAGTTTTAGTTGAGAGCTGTCGACTTCTTGATTGAATGTAACTTCAAAGTTGTGTGCGTAGACACCCCTCCATGTTGGGTTTGATGCAAGTTTTGAAGGTGATTTATCATCCGTAAAGTCGAATACTACTTTCGAAAGAGATGTTTCAATATTTACACCTTTAACAAAACGAATCTTATTAAGCATTTTGCATTCGTTGTTTTCGAAGTAAAATAATTGATTCGTTTTGAAAGGTACGGCTAAATCCGCATTCTCGTTATGGGCATTCAAAGTAGTAGGCAAAATAATACTTCCTTGAAATCTTAGGATATATTTGTTTTTGCTGATAAGAAAATCAGAGTTATTATCAAACCTCATAGTAAAATTTATGGGGTTGGCTAGCTCGAATGATGAATTTGGCTTTATAAGTGCGCTGCCACTAAGGTAATAGCTGTCAAAATTAAACCAAGAATATTTTGATTGAACTTTGTCGGAGCTCGAAGAGGTAACGGCCAAGGGTAGGTCCCATTTTACAATACCTGAAACGGCGAGTCGGCTGCTGTTTAGCTTCAAACTATCCATCTGGAATATGGCTTCTCCATTATCAGAGTAATTAGCATCAAGCGTGATATTTACAGCACTTATTTTGGTAGCTATTTCGCCTGCAACCATAATATAACGGTCGCCCAATTTATTCAGTTTTATATTTACAAAGTCAATATTCACCACATCGCCCGCATCGTTTATTTTAACATCTCCATTGCCTGCAAAGTTATTGAGGTCGTTATTATATGTCTGACGCACAATCACCTCATGCTTACCTGCAAGAAATTTCTCCATAAATGGTGGCCCTTTTATTTTTTGTATCAGTGAAGCAGCTATTTCTGTTGTGCCCGAAAATGCTTTTATTTGCCATGCATAGTCTTGAGATCCTTCCATTTCGTCTTGTAAAATATAACTCCAACCGCTTTGAGAAGTTGTTGAATTTGTAATCTCGGAGTGGAGTGGTAGATTATTATTCATGGCTTGTTCAGCGGTTTGTCCACTATTTATTCTTGTGATAACATACTGGTAATTATAACTTTGACCAATAGATAAGTTTGATGGCACTGACCATTCGAAAAGCTTTTGTTGTTTTTTTGTAAAAGCATCATCTGCAGAAGGGTTAGTCAGGCTGATAGTGCCTCCGGTAGCATAGCCATAACTAAACCAAGATGGCTCGCTTATGCCATTGTTTTTAAAAACATCTCTTCCATTAATATCTTCAGCATGGATAGTGAATATATACCTTTTGTTTTCATCAAGTGTAGGTAGTGAGGCGTCATATATTAATGTGGTAGTGCTTTGAGGTGTTGAAGTATATATTTGTAATACTTGATTGCTGCTTAGTGCTGCTTTCGGGGAGATCTGACTATTTGTGATTTCGTATAGATGGAGTGTATATTCTGTATTCTGAGCACTTCCATAAGTAGGTGGTGTACCATCTTGCCATTGGAATACAATATTCTGTGTGTTTTGCGTAACAATAGTGATTTCGTCTAGGGGACTTTGAATAATAGGAGGGTCATATAAAACTACATAGGTAAGATTATATGATTTTGTGGAAATGGCTTTTCCACTATTATAATCGAGCACTTCGAAGTTAAACACATAAGTACCCTCTGGTAAACGCCCATCATTGCTAAGTTGATTGATACTTATTCCTTGGCTTTGCAAATTATTATAGTCGAAGTATTCGTATAGCTGACTGCCTGATAATTGGATGCTTTGATTGGAGTATAGCGTAATCGGGCTATAGTTCCCTTGCGCTTTGCTTTCTAGTTTAAGAGTACTGCTTTCAATGGTCATTTTTAGGCGAACATCCCATGAGGGTTCACTGGCATCATTTAAAGTAAGGGTAAGTTTCAATAATTGTAGTGCATCGTCAGTATAGTCACTTAAATAAACTGATCCGTTGCTAGTCAATGTAGTATTCAAAGAAATAGGATATACAATCTGCCCTTTCAAGCTAATTGAAATAATAATGAGTAATGTGCTGAATATATATTTTATTCTCATAATTAAATTTTTTAGAAACGATAACGATATTCTATTCCTCCTCTGTATTCTGAATAGGACTTGCGGCTGTTATCAGTAAATTTACGATTCACATTTAATATAAAAAGACGGAAACTATGCTTTTTGTAAAGTCGGTACGAAATCATTAGTCGATTGTTAATGATGTCTCCTGATGTTTTATAATCCATTAAAGTATTTAGGTAACTGACACTTAAACTAAGTCTGAGTTTTTTGTCGAACATGCTTTTGCCAATTGTTATTATGGGGCCAATTGTTTGACTAACAAAATTTTCATTTCGCATATCAGAGTAGTTTAGTGATAGATTTGTGAAAGCTGCCCATTTAGTAAAACCTAAATTGTATCCTAGATTGGAATTGAAAAAACCATTTTCTGTTTCTTTCTCACTACCTGTTACCTCAATTACGGTGTCTGGTAAAACATATTGAAATGTAGAAGTCTTATAAAGTGTATAAGCTTTTGAGTAATTGGCTATTAAAATGATTGCATGAGTTTTATTCTCCGTCTTGAAATTGTAATTACTACTAATGCCTATATTATTAGTTGTTTGTACATAACGCACGCTATCGGCATGACTAATTTGTTGGATTTGGTTAGAAGTGTTAAAGTTGGAGTATGATAATCCGACGTTAAAGCTTGGAGTGAAAGTATAGGAAAGATTAATGGCCCCTATAAATCGTAGATTTGTAGATAGGTTGTGGTTATCTAAATTTGATCTTTGAAGGCCTCCATTAGCCATATAAGTGAATTTGTTTTTTAGAGCCATGCCTCTAATTTTTAATAGGTATTCTTCTTTATTGTTTTCTAGGAAAACGGTTCCCATTGATTGGTAATCGGGTCCAAGTCGTTTATAGCCGATTCCAACCATTATTTTTTTGAAGCTATAGTCCAAGTCTCCTTTCAGTGCATAGTTGAAAGTAGTAGATAATCGTGGTTGAAATAGAGACCCTAGGTGATTAGCGTAGCTGTAGCTGTTTACAGAGATTGGGTCTTCATTAATATTTCGAGTGTATGCACTATGGTCAAGCTCCCCTTTAAAACTTATCTTTGAAGTAATACGTTGGTAAGTAGTTAGTCCGAAAATTATATTTTCCGCTGGATTTAGTTGAAAGTCGGATGGTATGCCATTAATAGATGAAGGTATGTCTTGAGCTTTGAATGCAATTAAACCAATATTGTTCTTTTTCTTTCCCACTTCAATCATCAAACCATATCCCCATCTTTCATATGCAGGATTACTTATGAATAAGGTGCTTTCATTAGAATAAGGTACTGACTTGATAAATCGGCCAATAAGAGCTTTTCCCCTAACCCATGAATTATTAGGATTGATATCAACTCCAGCTCCAAGGAAATTAATACCATTAACACTATATTCTGAAAAGTTCAACGAATTGTACCCAAGGTATAAGGTGATGGATTTATAGTGGGGAGCAATACCAAACTGGTTGAAAGGATGTGTGTAGTTAGAGTTTTGTTGTGAGAAATTGAAAGAAAATGGAATGTTTACTTGATTGTAAATATTTATATTGATGGAACCGCGTAAATTCCAAAAACTTGGTGGTCGCTGAGGCTCTATGCCATCTACACCATAAAAGGTTATACTAGCTCCTAATCCTCCTGATATTTTAAGTGCAGTTGTTTTGTTTGATGTCGAATCGACCTCTGCTGCCATTGCATTCAGAAATAATAAGCTAAAAAATAGACCAAGTAAAAATCGTGTCATAAGCTATTATTTTATGGTGTCATTTTCTTTCTGTTTAATAGTATTATCCAAAATAATTTTCCTTCTAAGCTGTTCTATAGCCTTGTTAAAATCTTCTATTTTATTTAATTCTTTAGTTATTTTGTCTTCATAGTTATCCGAATCACGCTCTGGTTCTTTATTTTTATAGTTCTCTTTCATTTCGAAAATCAAATTTATTTAATACTTATTGCAATAATAATATGAAGTATCATATTTTCCAAATAAAGCACTACTGCATAATTACACGAGAGTTGAAATAAGCTACTTCTCTACTACGCCATAAATCATATAGTGTAGAAGATCAGGATTTAAGAAATACGGAGATAATTACTTAAATTTATAAGTGAGATTGGCTTTAGGTAGTTTAGTTATTTAGAATTGCATAGATGAGTCAACAAGTCAACAATATTGGGATATCTGTTTTCTATAAAAAAACTGAAAATGATAATAATAGATTAGGAAAAACCTTAAAACTCCTGAAAGTAATTACTAAGATTTACATCAGGAGAAAGTTCAAGTTTTATTCTTAGGCGGTGCCGTGCACTTTCAACTCCTCGAATACTCATATGGGTTATAGATGCTATATCTTTTGTTGAAAGGTGTAGTTTTAATAGGGCTGCTAGCTTTCGATCCTTGGGAGTCAAATGAGAGTGTTTATGGTTTAGCGATTCAAAAAATGAGTTGTTAATTTCTGTAAATGTCTTATTGAAATCCTCCCAAAGGTGGGTTTTATTATGTAAATTGATATTCTGAATAATATTGAGAAGTGTTTGTTTACGGTTTGCTGTGTCAAGCAGAATTAGCTTTCTTAAGTCAGGAATTAAGGAGTTTACAAACTCACTATGTCGAATCATATTCATAGTGTTCATGGTGAGTTCCTTCGACTTAAACTCCAACTTCTCTTTCAATAATTTATTCTCAGCTTTTATTATTTCTTGCTTTTTGGCATGAAGATTTTTGCGTTGGTGAATAAATAAGAATAAAAGGATAATAAAAACAAGGAGAACAATACTTAATCCAATAACTAAAATGGAATATTTTTTTTGAGCTCGATTTTGTATCTTTAATGCTTGATTCTCTTTTTGTGTTTGGGCTATTTTATGAGTAATTATTAATTCTTCCGTTGCTTTGAAATTCTGGAGCTCTACAATTTTATTATTTAGATAAGAGAAGCTTTTGAAGTAATAAAAAGCGGAGTCATAAGTCTCTGTTTCTTCATAAAGTTGTGATAAGTTCCACATTAAGTCTTTCTTTGATTGAAGGTTTACCGATGAAGTATCCCTTATCAAACTTAAGAATAAATGTTTGGCCGTCTTGTAGTTTTGATTATGCTGGTATCCGCCTGCGAGTAGCCTAGTTGTATTAAAAATCTCCGATTTGACCTTATACTCTTTTGCATGGTCAAGGGCTTTTGTTCGACAATATATACTCATTTCAGGATTACCTGATTTTTGGTATACATCACCTAAGTTTGTCATGATAGCAATAGAAAAGCTTAAATTATTAATCTTTCGACTCAATCCATAAGCAATTTCAAAATTATGTCTTGCCTTTTCATATTCCTTTTCTTTAATATGGACTATTCCTAAATTTGAATATGATGCAGCAATATGTATAGTGTCATTATTCATCTTCGCAAAATAGAGTGCACTATCATAATGTACTTTTGCTTGCGAGACATCTTTAATATTAAAAAAATAAAGATTTCCAATATTGGTATATAGACTAGCATAATTTCCACGAAGTAGATATTGGTCTTCTCCATCGTAAGTATTCAGGAATGACTCAGATTGATTATAATAAGAGATTGCAGAATCAAGTATATCTTGATTGGTATATATCTGAGCTCTCATATTACAAAGAAACGAAAGCGATAAATTATCATTAAGGTGTGCATAAGCTATTTCAGATTTGTTAATATATCGAAATGCATCCTGATTTCGATTGCTTCTGATATAGGAATAGGCAAGTCCTTTATATATTCTAGCTAGATCTTGAGTTGTGTTATTTACTAAGGCGATTTCTTCAGCCTTGAATAGTAAACTTTGTGAATATGCAATATTCGAATGAAAATGTTTAATGGCCTCTTGATATAATTTTTTGATTTTGACAGAATCTGCTTGATTTTGAAATCCAGTTTGATTGAATAAGGTGTCTATTGCATTAAGTCGAATAGATATTAGTAGGAATAGAATAAGAGTGCTAATTGAGTATTTCATAAACCTATTGTTATATATTTTTTGAGCAAGTCATGTTAGTTTATTATGAAAGAAGCGTAAAATAAGATAATTGAGTAAATAACCTATAATGTCTAATAAAATGGTTAATAAAAGTTCAAATATAGGGTTTTTTATATATGCTTTGTTAATTTGTATATCAATTATTATTTAAAATTAAGAAAACAATCATTGAAATAGTCCGTTTATCCTTTATCGTTAGTTTGTCTTATAAAATAAATGATTATAATGTATATATTCGCAGCATAAAATTGAAATAGAAGATATTAAATGAAATTTCTACTAATAGTATTGTTTATATATCTGGGTTTTAGGATTTTTACACGAACTATATTGCCTTATTTTGTAAAAAGATATGTGCATAAAGCTCAAGAAAAGTTTTATAATCAGAACCCCGATGTAAACCCTGATGATGCAAAACGCAAAGAAGGGGAAGTAAATGTAAAAAGTCGTCCACAAAATCAGAATCGGAAAACAGATGAGTTAGGTGATTATGTGGATTTTGAAGAGGTAGATGAATAATATTTTAAGTTTGATGATTGTATAAAAACAATTTTGAATTTAAATATAAAAATACAAAACAA
>JAOZKO010000187.1 GCA_029935325.1 Bacteroidales bacterium | reverse complement strand
AACAGCCTGCCCCGACCAATCGGGGAAGAAATTGGCGTTTTCTGGCAAGCACTAACTATAAACTAAATGAGTTACATTTGCAGGCGCTTAATAAAACCTATCATGCTCAAGCTTCCATAGGTAGTGAATCCATTAATTGATAGTTTTATAGCGCATTAACACTTTTAAAGAACACAAACCTTATCAAAGAAATATATTAGTAATGAGTAATTTAAAGATTAGAAAAACCTCCTTATTGGCAGTAGTAATAATTATTGTTGCGGTAATTGGGTTTAAGTTTTTAAGCAGTTTAAAGGAAGCTCCTAAAAAGGACTCTGGCAAGGCTAAGATTATTAAAGTTGAAGTAATAAGTGTTACCAACCAGACTATTACTGCTGATATCTCAATAAACGGCAGGCTGAGTTCAAAACACAAAATAGATATTTTTACCGAAGTTACTGGTAGATTATTACCTTCAAATAAGAGTTTTAAGGAAGGCGTGAAATTTAAGGCTGGTGAGGTTTTGTTAAAATTAGATGATTCCAATTATCGGATGAACCTTAATGCCACTAGGAGTAGTTTTCATAGTTTACTGACTCAATTACTGGCTGAGGTAAAAATTGAATATCCTGATAACTTTTCAAAATGGGAGAATTATATTAATGATTTCAATCCAGAGTCGAATGTAAAAGAATTGCCAAAGGTGACCAATAGTAAAGAGAAAAACTATTTGGTTTCTAAGAATATTTACACACAATACTTTAGTATTAAAGCACAGGAAGCTCAGCTTGATAAATATACAATAATTGCCCCTTTTACAGGAGTGGTAGATAATGCTAATATCAACCCTAATTCAATAGTTAGAGCAGGTCAGAAATTAGCAGAATTTATAAATCCTGATGTTTTTGAATTGGAAGTTGGGGTTAGTTTGGCTGAGATTTCGAAAATAGAAATTGGAGATAAAGTAATGCTTACTTCTAATGATATTGATGGTAAATGGGAAGGCAAAATAAGCAGAATAGGAGAAAGCTTGGATGAGAAAACCATGACATTTAAAATCTATATTGAAGTAAATTCAAATCAATTATACGAAGGTATGTACCTCAAAGGTGTGATGAATAGTTTTGAGATTTCAAATGTTGTAAAAGTTCCTACCAATTTAATCAGAAACGGTGGCTTTGTTTATACCGTTGAAGATTCTCTTTTACACTTATTAAAAGTAGATATAATTCACGAAGCGGACAAATACACATTGGTAAGAGGCATTGATGACAATACGAAACTTATTAGTCATAATGTGTCCAACGCTTATGAAGGAATGGTAATTACAATAGATTAATTTATATCCTGATGAAGAAATTAGTAGAATATTTTATCAAGTATGAAGTATCAGGAAATGTAATTCTATTTCTTATTCTGATATTTGGTATCGTAGGAATGTTGAGCTTACAGAGCACATTCTTTCCAAAGGTTCCTAGCCGGAATATAATTATCCAATCTGTTTATCCTGGAGCTTCTCCTGAAGAAATTGAGGAATCAATTATTCTGAAAATAGAGGACAAGATAAAAGGAATTACTGGACTTGAAAGGGTAACATCAGTTTCCAGTGAAAACACAGGAAGAATCACCATTGAAACAAAGCGAAATGCTGATATCGACAATGTACTTGTGGATGTAAAAAATGCTGTGGATCAAATTATTTCCTTTCCCGTTGGTCTCGAAAATCTTGATGTTTTTAAAGTTGAAGTTATAAGCAATGCAATGAACTTTGCCATTAGCGGAAGTGATGACCTAAAGACTTTAAAGAAAATTGCACGGAAAGTAGAGCGGGATTTATTATCCTACGAAAATATTTCTAAAGTTAAATTAAGTGGATTTCCTAAAGAGGAATTAGTTATCAACCTACAGGAAGAGAGAATGCTAGCTCATAGCATTACTTTTCAGGAAGTATTGATGGCTGTCAGGAATACCAATATTGAAGTAACTGGTGGAACTGTAAAAGGCAGAAAGGAAGAGTATAAAATTAGAGTAAAAAACAGGCATTATCAGAGCGAAGGAATCAGAGATATAATTGTTAAGGCACAAGCAGATGGTCGGATTCTAAAGCTTAAAGATATTGCTGATGTGGAAGACGCCTGGGAGGAAACACCAAATCGGAATTTCTATAATGGAAAACCTTCAGTAAATGTAGATGTATCCTATACTAACGATCAGGATTTGATTGAAATTACTGACTTTGTATCTCAATATGTAGCAGACTTTAATGAAAGAAATAATAATGTACAGGCTAATATTACAAAAGACAGTTCTGAAACCGTAAAGCAGCGTATAGATTTGCTTACAAAAAATGGTGTAATTGGCTTTTTACTTGTGCTTATTCTACTAGCTATTTTTCTAAATTATAGGCTAGCATTTTGGGTAGCACTATCTATCCCAGTTTCTTTTGCTGGGATGTTTATTCTAGCAACATTTTTCGATATTACCATAAATGTAATTTCACTTTTTGGAATGATTACCGTAATTGGTATTTTGGTGGATGATGGGGTTGTTATCAGTGAAAATATTTATCGCCATTTCGAGAATGGGAAAAACAGAATGCAAGCAGCAATTCATGGCACCATGGAAGTGCTTCCTGCAATATTCTCTGCTATTTTAACCACCATTGTAGCTTTTTCCGCCTTCTTCTTTATCGAAGGCAGGCTAGGTGATTTCTTTAAGGAAATGGCATTTATTGTAATTGCAACATTACTGTTCTCGCTCGTGGAAGGCGTATTAATTCTACCAGCACATATTGCACATTCAAAAGCTCTTGACAGAAAATTAAAGCCAAATAAATTTATGCGCTTTACATCCCGTTTAATGGAGTGGATGAAAAACAAACTCTACAAACCGCTATTAAACTATAGTCTTAAAAATAGAGCTCTAGCATTAGCAGTGCCTTTGGCTTTTCTTATTCTAACATTTGGAGCTCTAAAAGGTGGAATTATTAAATCTACTTTCTTCCCATTTATCGATAGAGAATTTATTAATATCCAAGTAAAAATGCCCGCAGGAACTCCTATGCACACCACTCTGGAGAAACTCAATTATATTGAAGAATACGTATGGGAAGCCAATGATATAATCAGAGAAACCCGAGAGGATGGATTAGATGTAATACTTGCTGTGGACAAAAGATTAGGCCCAGTAAATACCAATGATGGGGTACTGAATATTAAGCTTCTAGACAATGAAGCTCGGCAGATGTTGACTACAGAAATTACTGCTATTATCAGCGAGAAAGCTGGTAAAATACCAGGGATTGAAGACTTGAAATATGGCGGAGGCTCTAGTTTTGGAATGCCAGTTGCTATTTCGTTACAGTCCGAAGACCTTGACCAAGTAAGAGCAATAGTTGAAGAATTGAAGATAGAACTAAAAGGCTTAGCTGATCTTAAAGATATTTCTGATAATGACCCTGAAGGAATCCGAGAAATTAATATCGTGCTTAAAGAAAAAGCATATTTATTAGGACTTAATGTGCAAGATATTATTGGGCAAATTCGACAGGGTTTCTTTGGAGGCGAAATACAGCGCTTGCAACGTGGGCTTGACGAAGTAAAAGTATGGGTTAGATACGATAAAGAAGGCAGGTCAACTTTATCAGGATTGAAAAATATGTATATCCGTACAAATTCTGGAGGCCAGTTTCCGCTGAAAGATTTGGTAAGCTTTGAAATAAAAAAAGGAATAGTAAGTATAAACCATACTGATAGTAAAAGAGAAATTAGAGTGGAAGCAGATATAGCAAATGCTGATGTTTCAGTAAGTGATATTATTTCAAGTATTGACGAAAATATCATGCCTGGCCTATTAAGTAGGTTCCCTGATGTGGATTATTCCTTTGAAGGGCAAAACAGAGAGCAACGGAAATCAATGAACTCTATGAAAATAGTTATGCCTGTTGTTCTTATTCTGATGCTTTCAATAATCGTACTTACTTTTAGATCATTTAAGCAAACATTGTTTATTGTGCTACTAATCCCATTTTCGTTTATTGGCGTTGGATGGGGGCATTATATCGAAGGTCTATCTATTAGTTTATTTAGCTTCCTAGGGCTTATTGCCCTAATTGGTATTTTGGTAAACGATGCCTTGGTTTTTGTAAGTGCTTTCAATCTGAATATTAAATCAGGCACACCATTTAAACAAGCACTTAGCGAAGCTGCTCTATCTAGGTTTCGACCAATAGTTTTAACCTCCATTACTACCATTGCCGGACTAGCACCATTGATGCTTGAAACAAGTATGCAAGCTCAGTTTCTGATTCCAATGGCGGCAACCATAGCTTATGGATTGGGAGTGGCAACAATTATGATTCTAATTGTACTACCAGTACTTATTTCATTATCAAATAGCTATAGTATTTTCTGGGCTTGGTTTTGGAGAGACAAAAAATTAACACAAGAAGAAGTAGAACCTGCATTTCAAGAAATACAATATGATGATGAAGCATAAAATAGCACTAATATTATTAGCTCTTTTTGCAAGCAATATTGCTTTTACTCAAAACCAAACGAGTTTAAACCAGGCCATATTGATTGCTTTGCAAAATAATAGGAATATTAAGATTTCGCAAAATAGCATAATAATAACCGAAAACTTATCAAGCCTTGGTCAAGCAGGATTATTGCCTTCGCTTAATGCTTCTGGATTGGTTGATTATGGAAATGATAATGTCAAAACCCAATTGCGCAGCACTGCAACTACTAACGAATTATCGGGAGTAGCTTCTAATGTTTATAGTGCATCTATTAATATGAATTATACTATTTTTTCAGGTTTTGGAAATAAGCATACTTTTGAAAAGCTGAAAACAAATATTAATCTTGCGGATGCCCAAAGTAGGGTTTATATCGAGAATATTATTTTGCAAGTGGCTGCAAATTATTATAACGTTATTCGTACCGAGGAAAACTACCAAGCACTTATTGAATCAATTGAAATATCGCAAAGGCGCTACGAGCTTGCCAAAGCACAAAACGAATATAGTGGCGGTACTATGCTTTCTTTATTGAATGTTGAGGTGGATCTGAACAAAGATTCTGTTATTCTTTACGATGCTCAACTGGCTATGGAAAATGCTCGCATTTCTTTTAATAGAATTATAAGCATTCCGCTTGATAGCAATTTATTATTGGTTAACAATTTTCTGTCAGAGAATAATTACATTTACAATCAGCTTAAAGATCAGATGCTTAATCAGAATTCGGAATTGATGGCACTAAAATACAATGAGCAAGTATCGCTATTAGATTATAAAATTGTAAAATCCTCCTACTATCCCACATTAAGTTTAGGAGCTTCATATTCATATCTGAATTCTACTTCCGATAATAGCATTTACGATATCAATCAAATGCATGGAGCAGGAGTAAATCTTAGTCTTAGCATCCCTATTTATAATGGTGGCAGAAGAAATTCCGCATTAAAAAACACTAAGATAATGATGGAGAATTCGGCTTTGCAAACTCAGGAGATGGAACTACAATTGGAGATGGAATTGCTTACCGTATTTAAGGATTATTTGAACGCCCTGCGCAAAGTCCGTATGCAAGGAATTAATGTAGAAACTGCTCAGCAAAATTTTAAACTAACTGAAGAGAAATACAAATTAGGTCAGGTTATTAATACAACCTTTCGCGAGGCACAGTATAATCTTATAGTAGCTAAAAACAGTTTAAATAACTCAATTTTTAACGCCAAACTCACCGAACTCGAAATTATTAAGCTTAGCGGTGTATTGCTTAGCCAGACTGAGGATTAGTTGTTCTTTGTTTGTTGTTTTTTTGTTTGTTGTTT
>JAOZKO010000186.1 GCA_029935325.1 Bacteroidales bacterium | reverse complement strand
CCATTTCCAGGTGTTGGGTTTGTTGGTTGATTTGGAGGTAGATTAGGCTCTTCTCCTGTTGTAAAATTCCAAATAGAACCTTCAGTACTGTTGGTATGGTCGTCGTGGGCTGTAATTTTCCAGTAGTAGATTGTATTGTAATTTAAAGTACCCGGATCATAAGTATTAGAGGTTTGCCCTGATAAAACTAACACAGGTGGATTCGTTTCTCCAAAATAGACATCATAGGTTAACGGATCACTTTCAGGATCAGTACAGGTCCAGGATAAGGTCGTGTTTATTGCCTGATCAATTGATCCATTTCCAGGTGATGGGGTTGTTGGTTGGGATGGGGGTTGGTTTGTTGAATCTGGGACTTGCGTTGAATATCCTAAATTTGGAACCCAGATATGATTTTTGTCAGCATTTTCAACTTCTCCATTCAAATTTAAATCTCCATTCAAATATCCAGATTCTCCAGCTTCCAGGGACCACAAATTTTTATCTAAATCATTCACTATTCCATCTGCATTTCCGTCCCCTCCAATCATTCCGTACATATTATTTCCAAGGTTCTTCTGAGCTAAACCGCTCCCATATGCCTGATCAACATCTGAATAAAACTCATAACTGTAAACACCATCTGATACTGATAATGCATTTGAAGATATTATTTCAAGATGGTTTCTGTGCCTTATCACGACAAAAAGGTTTTCATTTATCTCAACATCGAATGTCAGATTACTAATCCCATCCAATTCAACGATTTCTCCACTTTGTATTAAAAAGCATGCACGCCGTGCCAGAAGAGTCTCTGAGTTAGCAGTTGTAACATCTCCAGAAGTTTCCCTTAATTCTACCAAAACCCAATCTACGACATCAGCATTTGGGATCGCACTAACACTTTCAGACCCAAGATAGTTCCAGGGAGGAATATTATAGGGTTGATTCAACGGCAGGTAGTTTAGATCATTTATGATTGGATTCATCACAACACCATCAAATGGGCCTTCAAGAAAAACTTTAAGATCGAAGTCAAATAAATGAACTCCAATTCCAGAGACTGTAACAAATGTAGAATCACAACCGGGTGAAGAATTAATTATATTACCATTATAAGAAATTAATTCGCTTGGACAAAATCTTGCAAAAATATTCTGATTGATAGTTCCATTATTTTGTTGTACAACAATTAAACTATCGTATCCAATATTTTGATCAACCGAAACTTGAAATCCTTTAGGTAATTTTATGGTTACTTCTGAAATTAAATTGATCCCTTTAAGATGATAATCAAGGTATTCACATTGCCCTATATTAACACTATCAAAGTTCAAAGTTGTTGTTGGTAAAACTATTAATCGTGGAACATTGGTATTAAAATATGCTGCCACATAAGTTCCTGTCTCAGTATTTTCAAGAATTAATTGATGGTTAATTGTGTCTTTAATAGCAGGCGTTTCTATCCATTCATTAGATTCTGATCTTTTGTATAAATTTAATTCAGATAAATTGGATATATTAATTGTAGTGTCATAATGTACAACTAACTTAATAGGCTTATTAAATGAAGTTTCACTTGAAGTAAAATTAAATGCATAACTAAGGGGATCTAAAAAGTTTTGTGTTGGAATTGTGAAATATGTTTCAACGTTTAGGGTTACTAAACTTGCTTGATTAATGAATGTACTATCTTCTATAAATAGTTCTCCATAAGAAGTGTAAGTTATATCTTTGTTTTGGTTTATGTTTGGAGCAATGAAATATTGACTACCAATTCCGCATTGATTTCCAACACATGTTCCAAATCTTGTTTCAAAATTATTTGCCTCGACACTTAAACTACCATCCCACTCATATGGATTCAATGGATCAAAATCAGGAATTATACTCCAGGGAATTTGTGCAGTAAATCTTCTAACATCGTTCCCAACTGGGACTATTTGAGTCATATTTACAGGAATTTGGTTATTTATATATATGTCTGGAGCAATTTCGGTTGTGGTTCCTTCTTGGAACAAGGGCCTAGATGATGTTAAATCTAGTGTAATATTACCATTGCTGCTATTGAAATTCTCAAACTTTATATCTGGTTTAAATGACCTTGTAAATGCAAAATTTAAGTTAGATGTAGTATAATTACCTTCAGGATATGTGTACTCTATATTCTCATATAATGTACCTTTATATTGCTGTTGAGAGTTTAAATAATTATTACCTATAGCATATCCAAGATTATATGCATCATACCCAACTTCTCCAATTGTATGGAAATCATCTAATAGCATAACTGAAGCGACAGCTCTTCCATTATGAATATTTGTACCAAGAAATTGGCCTCCATTTGCCAAATTTCTAGGATTGTGCCAATAACCCAAATGTTTTTGTGGGTTTGGAGGACTAACAAAAATAGCCCCAATATCAACGGCTAATTCGAGTCCTGCATCAATTTCATCATTACCGTCAGCACCAACAATTTGTTGAAGGTTATCATTTGTAACAACCGTTTTTATAGCATCCTTAGCTATATGAACTTTCAAGGCTGCACACCCTATTGGACCAACAACCTGAGTTACACCAGTTGGAATAAGGGTTGACAAACAAACTAATCCTTCAATACCATACCAAATCAAGTTATTCTTTTTTGTGGGATTATAATCTTTTGCATTAACGGATAATGGTATTGAAGATTGATATCTTTCTGGCAAATTTTCTAGCATTAAGCCAACTTTTTGATTATAAATATTTAACCCTGTAGTTAACCAACCACTATTAAAGTCAGAAGACAATAGAAAATTTAAATCAGTAGGCCCTACATAACAAGCTACAAATGTCCCCCAAAATGAATTATTAAAATCGGAATTTAAATCATCAGGGAATGGTGGGTACGGAATAAATGGTAAAATCATATCTTGAAAATCAGAATCGTCAAAAAGTTCATATTTCATGTCAAGAATAGATTCATTAGGTAGATTTTCTCTAAGTTTATTATTAATATAATCAAGAGTATTAGATTGATCTGATAACAACATTAAAAACGGAATTGCTATATCTGTATTAAGTGCGAACCAAAAAGGATACACTCCTGCATAATTGTTCATTTCAATATAATCAATTTGATTAGGAAAATAGAAAATGCCATTTTCATTTGTCGTAATATAATCTAAACCATTTTTACTGTTTTCAGGGTCATAATCTACACTTGAATATACTTGCACTTGAGTGTTTGATAATGGATTACCTTGATCATCAGTTACTAATCCTTTAAATCTAACTTTATCATTTACAAGAATGCCAATAACATCATAAGGAGTATAAGGAATAAAATCGACATCATTGATTTGTTGTACAAATATGTCAGTAAGAGAAATTTTACCACTTGGTAAATCAATTTGATGAGGGTTTGCATTAGTCCCGTGATCAGTCCTAACTCCAAAATTATCCCAAGCAGAAATGTAATAATCCACTCCTTCTTGTACAGCAAAACTGGAAGGAATGATGGCCTGAAACTCATTTCCACTAATTAATAGCATTTCAACTGACTGATAGATAATTTGGCCTCTTTCGCGATAAAACAACCTTGCTATATCAAGTATATTTGTATTATCAATAATATCTGCTGAAATTTCAATTTCTTGCCCTAAAGTAAAATATTCGGGAGTAGTATGTACAATAGAAGGAGCTACATTTGGTAATATTGCAAATTGATATGGATTTAGTGAAGGTTCAACTGGAGGATCAGATACCGTAGCTGTCCCATCAGAAGCTATTAAGTAATAATCTAAACCAGGGCTTGTAACTTCATTTGTCGGAATAATACCCCTCCATATATCCCCTCCCAAATCTGTCATTATTAGATATTGATAATTAGTTGCACCGGTATTGGTATTTTTATAATATAATTTTACATTATTTACATATGGAGTAAAATTATCAGTAACAATCACATCAATAGTAAATTCGGTGTATTCTGCCCATGCCTGATTATGTAATTCAATAGTAGTAGGTGTTCTCTCAATTGATGGAGCTTGACATGGCATATATGAACCTGTTGTAGTTGCTTGATTACCTTCGTGCATTACCATAACTTCTACATTTCTCAGTACTCCATTACAACTTGAATTACTAGAGCTATAGCGGACTATGTAATTATTTGATATAGACGTACCAATATCATTTAAAATTTGGTCAAATGGGTCTGTAATATTATAATATTGTCCATTAGTTGCTGTTGATACCTGGTTTAATGCGGCTGATTCAGAATTAGTCATTGCATACAGCCCTACACCATTATTAATACATGCGTCGATAGCTTGTTGTTGTGTAGCTCCCCCTTGGTCAGGTGTTTCATCAGTTAGAATGATAAAAATCTTTTGGGTACCTGGTCTAAAATTAAATCCGGAAACAGATTGGGTGATTGCATAATATCCGGGCTCGTTGCCTCCATCTGTCGTATTTCTTAGCCAAACGTCATCTCTATAGTAAGCGGCATCCTGAGTTAAAATTCCATTATCTTCTATTATTGGGTTTCCACTATTTGCAGATTGCCCAAAACGGCATAGGCCAAGTGCGTAGTCTATGTCACTTTGTACTAATTGATCTATAAAGGTAATCATATTATTAGATATTGCCTGCTGCTCGTCATCCATACTTCCGCTATTGTCCATTAAAAAAACTATATCAGCTAATCTTTGTCCTCCTCCAATTTCAGGCGGCGTAACTTCAAAAAGATCGGTTTGCAATACGCCATTTTCATAAACACTAAAATTTGATTGTTCTAAAGTTGAGATTCCAACACCAAAAGATTCAACTCCAACATTCATATATATTAATGGGAAGTTTTGGGAATTAAGTGTTTGCATTGTTGCTTCCAAAGGAATTGGTTCTATTATATCAATCCCAATATTATCAATGTACCAGCCTACGCTAGTCACAGAACCATCTGATGTTAAATGAAATCCAATCAGCACCGACTCTCCTTGATAGGTTGTAAGGCTAATGATTGTTTCATGCCAACCACTTGAACCATTGCTTGTGGTCAATTGGATCCAATTTGCACCACCATCTGTGCTTATTTTAATTCTACCGTAATCATACCCAGATTCTAAATTGAACCATTCATAAAACTTCAGTAAAATATCATCTGCCTGATTTGGAAGTTCTATCACAGGTGTTATAAGCCAATCATTGGCATTATTACTATAATCTCCAGATAGATTTGTAGCAGCACAATTTGGCGAATTATAGCCATTATTTGGACCTGTAGTAGGTTGTCCAATTTGCCAACTTCCACTTAAACTCCAGCTTCCCTGTCCTGACTCAAATTCTTCATTGAATAATTGGATTACATCAGATTCTAATAGTTTGTTTTTTAGACTAGTGCTTCTTTTAATTTCAGGTGCAGGAAGGAACTGTCCTTTGTTAATGTTTGGTTCATCTTGATTTTGGCTAAATAGTGCACTCGAAAAGAATAAAAAAAATACTGAAATTAAATAGCTCCATTTTTTCATAGCAACCTCCTATTTGTAAATTAGAATTAAATTTTATTAATCATTATTATGTTGTATGTTATTTCCAATTATTAAGCAAAAAAACTCATTCCACACAATGCGAAATGAAAACAATATCACTTGTAACAAATAATGAGTTATTCATTTAAATAGATTTATAATATGAATCCACAATAGTGGAATCATAGACATTAATATCTACTCTACTCTGGTTTTTAGAAAGTCTATCAATAATATTTGGTAGACAGACTGCTAAATTAAAGACAAAGAAATTACTATGCAAGCTTTTTTTGACTTATTGTATGAACCCCCTTGTTTTTTGTACGAACATATCAATATCC
>JAOZKO010000185.1 GCA_029935325.1 Bacteroidales bacterium | reverse complement strand
CCTGATTATAAGTATATGGAGGAGTTTTTAGTTGAGAGTGTCTAGAGTTGGGAGTTCGGAGTGCCTAGAGTTCGGAGTGCCTAGAGTTGGGAGTGACTAGAGTTGGGAGTGACTAGAGTTCGGAGTGACTAGAGTTCGGAGTGACTAGAGTTGGGAGTGACTAGAGTTGGGAGTGACTAGAGTTGGGAGTTAACACATCAAACACAAAACACAAAACACACAAAACACAAAACACATCAACACAAAACACATCCTCAATCCTATTTTGAAATAAAGGAAAATAATTATTAGAAAACCTAATACTTCTTTGATATTTAGGACTACTATAGATTTTTGCTCCAAAAAACACATATGTTTTTTGGAGCTTTTTTTATACTTAAGAATCTGCTAATAAAAATATTAAGACAGGAGAAATAGCCTGAAATAAATAAAAAATTACCATTGCTATTAATACTATCTTTGCCGCCCAAATTAATTTCATATGGAAGATATAAGAAATATAGCAATTATAGCCCATGTTGACCATGGCAAGACCACACTTGTTGACAGACTACTACATCACGTAAATATGTTTCGTGACAATGAAGATGTAGGAGACTTGATTCTTGACAGCAACGACCTTGAGAGAGAGCGTGGAATTACAATACTTTCGAAAAACGTATCAGTAAGATATAAAGGTGTAAAGATTAACATAATCGACACCCCTGGCCACTCCGATTTTGGTGGTGAAGTTGAGAGAGTATTAAATATGGCTGATGGTGTTTTACTAATTGTTGATGCTTTTGAGGGGCCAATGCCCCAAACTCGATTTGTTCTACAAAAAGCAATTGAGCTAAACCTAAAGCCTATGGTTGTTGTTAATAAGGTTGATAAGCCTAATTGCACACCAGATGATACTCAAGAGGCAGTTTTTGACCTTATGTTTAGTTTGGATGCCACTGAAGATCAATTAGATTTTCCAACAGTATATGGTTCTGCGAAGAATGGTTGGATGGGTCCAGATTGGAGTAAGAAAACTGATGATGTAAGCTATTTATTAGATCAAATCATTGAACACATTCCTGCTCCGAAGATAAAAGAGGGAAGCCTTCAATTACGCATTACTTCACTAGATTATTCAAGTTATACAGGTAGAATTGCCATTGGTAAAATTACTAGAGGCAGTTTAACTGCTGGTCAGAAAATATCAGTAGTAAACCGCAAAGGAGATGCTTTAAAAACCACAGTAAAAGAAGCATATACTTTTGAAGGTTTGGGTAAACAAAAAACCAAGAAAGAAATTCAATGTGGTGAAATATGTGCAATTTTTGGAATTGAGCAATTCGATATTGGAGATACTATTGCTGACTTTGAAAACCCAGAGGCATTATCACCAATAAATGTGGATGAGCCTACTATGAGTATGCTTTTCACTATTAATAATTCACCGTTCTTTGGTAAAGATGGAAAATTTGTCACCTCACGTCAAATTAGAGATAGACTTTTTGCGGAGACCGAAAGAAATCTAGCTTTAAAGGTTGAAGAAACAAACTCTGCTGATACATTTATTGTTTTCGGTCGTGGAATTCTTCACTTATCTATTTTGGTTGAAACAATGAAGCGCGAGGGATATGAGCTACAATTAGGCCAGCCTCAAGTTATTATAAAGGAGATTGATGGTGTAAAACACGAGCCTATAGAAATACTAACCGTTCAAGTTCCCGAAAGTTTCTCAGGGAAAGTAATTGAGTTAGCTACACAGCGAAAAGCTGATATTGCTAATATTGAAGTAAAAGGTGATAGAAGCAATCTTGAGTTTTTTATTCCATCAAGAGGAATTATTGGTTTGCGAAATCAGTTGCTAACTGCCACAGAGGGAGAAGCAGTAATTGCACACAGGCTAAAAGGATACGAAGCTTGGAAGGGTGATTTAGGGATCAGAAGAAATGGAGCATTAATAGCATTAGAAGCTGGAACCTCAATCCCATTTTCTATTGATAAATTACAAGACCGTGGTAAATTCTTTATCCATCCTGGTGAAGAAATATATGAAGGAATGGTAATTGGAGAGCATGTTCGCCAAGGTGATTTAGTTATTAATATCGTTAAAACTAAAAAGCAAACCAATATGCGTGCTTCTGGTTCTGATGATAAAGTTAGGATTATACCTGCTATTAAATTCTCATTAGAGGAGGCAATGGAATATATTCGTAATGATGAATATTTGGAAGTAACACCTAATAATTTACGTCTTCGTAAAATATTACTAAACGAAACCGATCGTAAGCGATTAAGAAACTCTCAGGGATTATCGAATTAGAACTAATTCATATTTCTAGGTAGTAATCTATAAATCCTCAAATTTGTTTTTATAATTCAAATTTGAGGATTTTGTTTTTATTCTAAATCAATAACTTTAGGCGTTGTAAAACAATAACTACTCATTTTTAACTTGTTCTTTTGCTTTTTATCTTCTTTACTAAATCATTGTATAAACGTGGCTATACGCAAATTTATTAAATTGCTAAAAAGCAAAATAACTTCGTTAAATTCTAAGCATTTATTATATTTACAATGCCTTAGGCAAGGAAATACTAAAAGTGCTTCCCTCCTTAATTTTTGATTTCACAGCAATATTGCCTTGCATCAATTCCATTAGGTTTTTAGTAATACATAGCCCAAGCCCTGTTCCTCCAACCAAAGTATCATTCTGACTACTTACTTGCACAAAGCGATTGAAAATTGAAACAAGATTTTCCTCTGCAATACCGATACCAGTATCGCTAATATGGAAGGTCACATTTGCATCACCTATTTCTACCACTACTTTTACCTCTCCTTCTTTAGTAAACTTTACAGCATTGAAAATAAGATTATTAAACACTTGATTTAATCTAAAACTATCTGCATTAACTTTAACTTCACCATATTTGGTATCTTCAACAACGAAACTAACTAATCCTTCGGACAGCTGCTGAACGGTTCTACTATAGTTCTTTCTTAATAATTCAATAATACTATTAATGCTTACTGGCTCACAAGCCATCTCTAATGCTCCTGATTCAATTTTAGATATGTCGATAATATCATTAATCAAGACCATAAGCTGATCGCTTTTATTTTGAATAATGTCTATATAGCTTTTTTGCTCATCGTGCGAAAGGTCATCATCACGAAGCAAGTCTGAGAACCCAATAATAGCATTCATCGGAGTTCTAATTTCATGGGACATATTTGCCAAGAATGCAGATTTTAGTTTATCATGCTCTTCTGCTTTATTCTTTGCCTTAATCAAGTCCTCCTCCATCTGTTTACGACGACTAATATCATGAGCCACAAACAATAACATTTCTTCGCCATCAATAATTACAATTCGTGCTGACATCACTGTAGTAATAAAAACACCATCCTTTCTTCTGAATTGAGATTCATAATTATTAACAAGGCCACTGTCTTTTATTTCTTTTATATATATATTTCTATTTTCTGTATTTTGATAAAGATTAAGATCTTCAACTGTTTTTCCAATAACCTCATCCTCTTCATAACCAGTCATTAGGCAAAAACCCTTACTAACTTGTAAGAACATCCCATCGGACATTCTACTAATCGAAATAGCATCTGGGTTGGTATCAAAAATACTTCTAAATTTGCGCTCACTTTCTTGCAATTTCAGAATAGATTGCTTCCTCTCTGTAATATCTTCAAAAGCAACCATAAATGCCTGCTTTCCTTTATATTTCATTGGTGAGCTAATTACTTCTACATTCCTCTCCTCTCCTTTAGTATTGATAAAAACTTCTTCAGACATTTTACTAACTCTCTGTGTCGATGTCACTTCTTTTATCCTCTTTTGAACTAATTCTATATAATCAGGATGCACAAATTTAATCATATCACTTCCAACAAAATCCCTTTTTAATTTATATCCAGAAAATACTAATGCAGCCTTATTGGAATCTACTATCTTTCCATTTTGATGAATAATAATAGGGATAGGAACAAGCCTAAAGATATTACGATATCGGGTATTACTTTCTTCAAGTTCTTCTTCAAACTTAATTAATGTGGTTACATCCTCACTAGCTTTTAAGTAGCCGGTAACATTACCAAGCTTATCAATAAATGGTGATATAATAGCATGCTCCCAATACAAGCTTCCATTTTTTCTTTTATTACAGAACCTTCCTGACCATTGTTTACCCTTAATAATTTCACTCCACAGGTCTGAATACACCTCATCAGCTTGAATATCAGACTTAAGTATCCGTGGGTTTTTACCTAAGACCTCTTCTCTTTTGTAGCCAGTAGCTAATTCAAACTTTTTGTTTACATATGTTAAGTTTCCTTCTAAATCAGTCATTGTAACAACGGAAGGACTTTGTTCTAATGCCTCAGAAAGGATTCCTATTTTCTTTTGTGCTTCATGTACTTCTGTATAGTCATGGGTATGAATTACTATTCCAATAATATTGTTTTTATTATCTTTAATCGCATTCGCACTTCTACGAGCTATAAATACTGTACCATCTTTTCTAACCAATTCTATTTCTACCTCTTTTAGGCCTAGACTCATAAATTCTCCATAGTTTGTTTTAAACTGTGGAATATATTCTTTCTTAAAGAATGAACTAATATGCTTACCTATCATTTCCTCTTTTGAATAGCCCATTAAGCGGCAATCCATCTCATTTACATCAACTATAAATGCATCTTTATCAAGTAATGATATTCCATTTGGTGCTTGTTGGAAAATTGTAGTAAACTTATTATCAATATCCTCTAGCTTAACATCCCTTTGATGCTCTTTAGTAATATCATGAATGGTTGCGGCAACACTCTCTGGCTCTCCATTAATATTTCTTACTAATGTTGACCTAATATTAATGATTAATACCTCCCCACTCTTTATTTTCAGATGATAAACAGCTTCTAACCTATCTACCTCTTGATTTCTTAGCAAATCGAAATTCTTCACAAACAAGCTATAATCCTCCGCTGAAAGTATTTTGCTAATTTTAAAGTCTTCAATTGGAATACCTTTATCAGAATCTAGCATATCCCAAACTTTATTTGACCCAAAAATAAAATTCATATTAAGGTCGAGCATAATTATGGCATAGGGAGATGTTTTAAGTAGAGATTGAAACCTCTCATTGTTTTGTTTGAGTTTCTTTTCAACTTTCGTTGATTTCTGCTCAAGTTTTAGGTTGTAGATTGCATACGAAATATCTTCTGCCAAATCAGCAAACTGCTCCTGATGTTCTACAATATTACTATATTCTGATACTATATCAACTGCAAAAACTCCGTAATTCTCTCCTTTAAATGAAAGAGGTATTGAAAAAACAGTAGAACTATCGTCAAGAGATTTCAGTAAACAATCATTACAATTATCGTCCTTTTTTCGTTTTATTAAAAGGGTATTACTTTCTTGTGTTTCAACATAGCAATGCGTTCTTAATTCATCTTCTGAATTTGCGCAAATACTATTATCTGAATGAAATAATCTTTGTGTTTGGCTGGTATTATTGGTAATTACCCATGCGGAATTATAAATACTATGTTCGGCAATAATCTTGCATACATTAGATAAAAGATTATTTAAATCACTCTCTCTATAAATAATCCGCTTAAGCTTATTATAAAGCTTGAAAAGCTCCAACTTATGATTACATTCCTCCCTAATAAGTATTTTGGTCATATACCTAAATAAATTTTAACCGACCTTTTAATTCATTAAGCATCTCCTCTTCCTCCTCCACAATACCGTCAAAAGATTTGGCAATCTGCTCTACTGCATACACAGTCACTTTCTTCATTTGGTTTGTAAATTCCTTATGGTTCGCATCAT
>JAOZKO010000184.1 GCA_029935325.1 Bacteroidales bacterium | reverse complement strand
AAACCGTGGAGCCAACCCTAAAACAAAAAACACGAAAGGGCTTAATTTGGAGCTCCATTGAACGATTCTCAGTACAAGGCGTTCAGTTTATTTTAGGTTTAATTTTAGCACGACTTTTATTACCCCAAGACTATGGTTTAATAGCAATGCTAGCCATATTTTTGGCAATCTCTCAAACCTTTATCGACAGTGGTTTTAATCTAGCACTGATTCAAAAAAAGAATAGAGATGAACTAGATTTCTCTACTACCTTTTACTTCAATATAGTAGTAGCGGTAGTTTTTTACGCCATACTGTTCTTTTCAGCTCCTTTAATTGCAAAATTCTATGAGCAACCAATATTAATTCCTCTAAGCCGTGCAATTGGAATTACACTAATAATCAATTCGTTTGCTATTGTTCAAAGAACAAAGTTTACAGTAAAAATTGATTTTAAGACTCAAACAAAAGCTTCCCTTAGCTCTGTTATTATTTCTGGAGCTATAGGAATATATTTAGCATATACGGGCCACGGAGTATGGGCACTAGTATGGCAATCTCTAATACAAAGAACAATTGAAACAGTTCTATTATGGTATTATTCAAAATGGTTGCCAAAGCATGGATTCTCAATACAACGATTTAAAGAATTATTTTCCTTTGGGTCTAAATTACTGGCTGCGGGACTTATAAATACCATTTATAGGAATATATATTTAATCATCATCGGAAAGATGTTTTCTGCAAGCTCACTGGGTTTTTTCACCCGGGCAAAGCAGATAAATGACTTCCCATCATCAAATGTTACAGGGGTTCTCGATAGAGTTGTTTTTCCAATCCTCAGCGAGATTCAGGATGATAATAAAAAACTACTTTCTGCCTATCGGAAAATAATTGTCTATTCGGCATTATTAATTTTTCCACTAATGATGGGACTTGCGGCCTTGGCCGAGCCACTTATTCGACTACTACTTACCGAAAAGTGGATGGAAAGTGTTTGGATGCTGCAATTATTAACCTTTGCAGGAATGTGGTATCCAATTCATGCATTAAATATTAACGTTCTAAATGTAAAGGGACGCTCGGATTATATGCTGAGATTGGAAGTTATTAAGAAAGTATTGATTACAATAGTTTTAATTATAAGTGTTCCACTTGGTATTGAAGCAATGATTATTGGAATGATTATTACTTCTTATATCGGATTATTTATCAATACCTATTATACGAAACGCATTATTAATTACGGTTTTATACACCAAATGCGAGATTTAGTAAAAGTTCTTTTATTGAGCTTTGCCATGGGCGCACTAATCTACTTCACTACAGCTTACATATCAAGCGATATAATGAAACTTATACTAGGTTTATTTGAGGGAGTAATATTTTATATCGGAATTGCCTGGCTGTTTAATATAGGAGAGATAAAATCCTTGCCTGCCTTTATCAAGCAAAGGTAATAGTCCGTTGATGTTTTTTACTAGATTTTAAACGTTATAAAGTCTAATAACACATAAATAATTGCGTAATCAATCCTTTGCGTCTTAGCGCCTTTGCGAGAACCCAAAAGTCACTGAAGTATTAGTTAAGATGAATAAAGAAGAAATCATTTTTGTAACCCAACCCAGCCTACCTCCTTTGGAAGATTTCATAGAATCTCTAAAAGATATTTGGGAAAGCAAGTGGATTACAAATAATGGTAAATTTCATAAAGACTTTGAACAAAAGATTGCTGATTATTTAGGAGTAAAGCATATTTCACTTTTCTCCAATGGTACATTAGCACTTATGACCGCCATTCAGGCACTGGAGTTGGAAGGAGAAATTATTACCACACCTTATTCCTTCGTTGCTACCGCACATGCCATTTGGTGGAATAAATTAACACCTGTTTTTGTGGATGTGGATCCAGTTTATGGAAACCTCGACCCACAAAAAATAGAAGAAGCAATTACTGATAAAACCTCTGCAATTCTACCTGTTCATGTTTATGGAAACCCATGCGATCATGACCAAATTAAAGCTATTGCAGATAAACATAATCTAAAACTAATTTATGATGGAGCCCATGCCTTTGGTGTGGAGGAAAACCAACAATCAGTTCTAAATTATGGAGATTTATCAATTCTAAGCTTCCATGCCACCAAAGTATTTAATACCATTGAAGGAGGAGCTATTATTTCTCATTCACTGGAGATGAAACAGCATATCGACCGACTCAAAAACTTCGGTTTTGTAAATGAAGTAATAGTACAAGAGCCTGGTATCAACGCCAAAATGAATGAGTTGCAAGCAGCTTATGGTATTTTGCAGTTAAAGGAAATTGATGATAATATTTCTCAACGGAAACGAATATCAGAGCAATATCGAAAGCAGTTAAGTAATATTTTAGGCATTACTTATGTTGACGAAAAGGACAACACAAAACATAACTATTCGTATTTTCCTATTTTTATCGATGAGGAAAAATATGGAATGTCACGAGATAAGCTTTATGAAAAGCTAAAAGAGAATAATATTTTTGCAAGGAGATATTTTTACCCTTTGATAACGGAATTTACTCCTTATAGCGATTTGGTGAAATATGATTTGTCAAATGCACAAACAATGGCAAATCAGGTAATTTGTTTGCCGATTTATTCTGAACTTACAGAAGAAGATATTAATAGAATACTAGAAGTTATAAATGCATAAGAAAGCATTAATTATTTTTTCAGGTTTTAATCAAAGAGCTGTTATTGCTTTGCTGAGGACATTGAGTAAGCATAATATTCTATTTGGAATAATTGCAGTATCCGAAGATGATAACATCTTCTTAACAGATTATAAAAAGCACATAGTATATACTCGGAAATCAGTACCTTTAGTATTTGATGACTTACTTTTAAGTCTGCAAACAGCAAAAAAAGAGCTTTGTGCCGAGGAAGTGGTTATCATCCCCTCAACAGAGGCTCTCGTTAGGTTTGTACTTGAGAACCGAATGGAGTTTGAAAAGATAAATGCGACAATTCCATTGGTTGATAAAGCTGTATATAATCAAATATCTGATAAATTTAGCTTTTCAAGAGTTTGTAAAGAGAATGGTATAAAATTACCAATAGAGTACTCTAGCCTGAAGGAAACAAAATTTCCATTTGTTGCAAAGCCTAAAACGTATTACTCTGGTACTTCTAAAAAAACTCTTGCACCAATAATCATTTATAATCAAGAGCAAAAGGCAAGCTTTATTAAATGTCACCACGATAATGATTTCTATTACCAAGCATTTGTTGAGGGTAAAAGCAGATACTTACTATATTATTTTCATTCCGATGGATCAACATACAAATTCTCTCAAGAAAACCTAGTTCAACAACCAGGAGGAAAATCTATAGTAGCAGCAGTTTCCTCAGATTTTCATTTTTCGGAGGAATCAATGAAGTATGAAAAGCTCTTTTCTAAAATCAATTTTTCAGGCTTTGCAATGATTGAGGTAATTGGAGATAATTATATGATTGAGTCAAATCCACGCCTTTGGGGTCCATCACAGTTATTTGTAGATGCCAAAGCAAATTTATTTGAGGCTTTCTTACACGATATTGGCCTTATCTCTGAAAAACCAAGCCATAATATCGATACGAATAATGAGGTTCTTTATTTTTGGCATGGTGGAATAATAAAAACTGCTGTGAATAATCAAAAGCTAGATTTTCACAATTATAATAGTATAAAGCTAGCAGAGAATTATCATGATTTTATTGCATCAGATATATTTAGAAGAGCTGATACTTATAAAATGTTTACAGAAGAAGTTAATCTTTAATACTAATGAATAAGATTCAAAAATTACAGGAGCTTTACGCAAACAGGAGTAAACATTCCAACTATCAAATTTTATCGACTAAGCTTAGCAAATTTTTACCTCCTGAGTCAACAGAGGTAAAGAGTAGATTTGAGCAGGAACGACTTGATATAATTTCGAGCCAATTGGATGTAGCAAATAAATCAGTGTTAGATATTGGTGGAAATACTGGTTTTTTCTCTTTCGAATTACTTGATAGGGGAGCCAAACATATTCACTTCTTTGAAGGAAATAAAGAGCATGCCGACTTTGTAACCATTGCTAGCGAAGTTTTGGAGGTTGCAAATAAAATTACAATTTCAAATGAATATTTGAATTTCAATGAGGAATTGAAAGCAAAATATGATATTATTCTTTTGTTAAATGTACTGCACCATGTTGGTGATGATTATGGAGATGGTGAACTGACCATCGAAAATGCTAAAAAGCAAATAATTACCCAGCTGATTAGTTTGCATAAGCATGCTGAATATATTGTCTTTCAATTGGGTTTCAATTGGAAAGGGAATCCTAATTTAGGCCTATTTGAAAATGGCACTAAGAAGGAACTTATTGATTTTATTGAAAAAGGAGTAAAAAACACTTACGAAGTTATAGCTATAAATATCGCAGAAAAGAAAGAAACTGAAATAGTTTATAATGCTTTGAATAAATCAAATATTGAAAGAGATGATTCCATGGGAGAATTTTTAAACAGGCCCTTATTTATACTAAAAAGCATAAACCATAAATAACTAATAGTTTAGGATGAATATCTTACACATCCATCTAACACTTACATTTATAGGACCATCGAATAATCAATTCAAAAATGATGATTTTAATAATTCGGTAATTCTTATTGGTGCAGAGTCTAAACCACAAAATTCGGATATACAGTGTTTTAATAATTCAACTGAAGACCTAAACAAGATAGTAGAATTATGCAATAAACAGGATATCGTTATCCTATACAGCTTATCTGGTGAGAATATTTATATAGCAAATCACATTCAAAAAGGGCCTAAAGTAATTTGGAGGTTTTTTGGAGCAGAGCTATATGGTAAAATGGCTGATTATGTTTATAGTGATGCTTCTACCAAGATTCTTAAAAAAGTAAATAACCCACTAAGAAATGGAGTAAGAAGCGTAAAGAAATTTTTGAATAATAATCCGAATTACGATAGCGGATTTGAAAAGGCAATAGATAATACAGACTATTTTTTAGGACTATTTACTGATGAATATGATTTTTTAAAAAAGTATTGGCCAAATTTGCCAGAATTTCTGCAGCTACCAATAGCACATATTGAAGCAAAAGAAACAAAGTATAAAGAAAGAAGTAATAAGATTTTAGTAGGAAATAGCCGCAATGCATATAATAATCATATTGATATATTAGATATTATAGCTCAGGCTAAAGTCGAGCATAAGTATTCGTTTCAATTATTATTTAATTATGGCTATGCTCCAATATATGCTAATAAAGTAAAGGCAGAAGCTCGAAAGATTAAAAACATAAATATCATTGAGGATTTGATGCCTTTTGATGAGTATCAATCTTTTTTCAACTCAATTGATGCCTTCGTTTTCAATGGATATAGACAAATGGCCATGCGAGCGGTATATGAGTCCTTAAGGTCAGGAGTTAAAGTGTATTTAAATGACAAAAATGTAGTATTGGCCTGGCTTAAAAAAGAAGGCTTTTTAATATATAATATGGATGATTTTGAAAATAACTTATCCACTAATAATCTTCATTTGTCGGAGGAACAGATAAGTCATAATTCTAATACATTTGAGGAATTTAGACAAAAGTATAATTTGAAAGAATTTCACACATCTATTCTAGGTATTGTAAATGCCTAACATTAGATTTGCCGGAAATCAAACTATAATAATAAACGGGACTATAACGAATATAGAGGAAAGCAAGAAAATTTGCTACTAATCAGTATCATATTTTTTACAATTAAAATTATAATTCCCTACGTATATCACTGACCCTGAAAGGGTCAAGCGTGAATAACCATGGATGAAATCCATG
>JAOZKO010000183.1 GCA_029935325.1 Bacteroidales bacterium | reverse complement strand
AATACCGTATTTGGTGTCTGAATTAATGAATTATTAATTCTTTGAATTAAAGATTGATGGGTCTTGAGTTTTGGATTTGTTTTCATAATTATCTTTTTAATGATGCACAAATATACAAATAAACGAAACCAAATGCAAATAAAGTTTTTGTTATTCAGTAATGCCGAATATCCGAAAGGGTTTGTAGTAGAAATACCTTTGCTGATTTAAGGTGTAACAAAAGATTGACTACTTTTGGCATAACTAATATGATATTCAAAGACCTATTATGAAGCAGATACTAATAGTAATTTTATTGTTTATAAGCACGCTAAGCTATAGCCAGCAAAAGAGAATAGATCCTCATTTATTAAATCATGATTTTAATGCAAATCTACCTAAAGCACCTCAACAAGCATTAACAAATGATACAAATTTCAATGTTGTTTTCTACCATATTGATGTGGAAGTTGCTATAGATTCTGCTTATTTGCAAGGAAGTGTAAGCTATATTATTATTTCGGAACTAAATGGACTAAACAGTATTAACTTAGATCTAGATAGTGCGTTTGCTATTGATAGTGTCAGTGCACCTATTGCATCTTTTGGTTTTACAAATAATGTTTTGAATTTGAATTTTGCCACTTCTTTTAATCAAGGTGATACAATTTCTTTCTCAGTTTATTATGGTGGTATTCCTGTTCTTGCAGGTGGATATAAAGGCTTACGATACGAAACTCATGATGGTAATGAGCCAATTATTGCAACCTTATCAACTCCATATCTTGCGCATACTTGGTGGCCTTGTAAAGATGGTACATCTGACAAAGCTGATTCAACATACATAAGTATTACTGTTAAAGATACTATAATCAGTAATCTACAATTAATTGCAGTCTCTAATGGATTATTGGATGCAGTAGAAACCTCTGCTGGGAAAAAGACATATAATTGGAAACATACATATCCTTGTGTTCCTTATTATATTATGATGGCAATTTCAAATTACGATCATTTTCAGCAAGTATATCAAGATACTAATTATAGTTTTCCTATTGATTATTATGTTTTTAGCTCACATAAGGCAATAGCCCAAACAGGAGTTGCTAATATGCCAGATGCAATTGCTTTTTTCACTAGCATATTCGGACCTTATCCATTTTTAAGAGAAAAATATGGGATGACACAATTAGGATATTATGGTGCAATTGAAAATCAGACAAATACTATTACCAATAATATGAGTAGTAGTTGGTTTGATATATCGGTACATGAGCTTGCTCATCAGTGGTTTGCTGATATGATTACTTGCGAAACATGGAATCATGGTTGGTTAAACGAAGGTTTTGCTAGTTATGCTGAGGCACTCTATGCCGAACACACTGGTGGATATAGTGCATATCAAAGTTATATGACAAATTTCGAATTCTACGGTGCTGGTTCTGTTTATATGAATGATGTTTCAAATCCATTTAATGTTTTTCAGCCAATTATTTATAATAAAGGAGCTTATGTATTGCATATGCTAAGAGGGGTTTTGGGAGATTC
Source organism: Bacteroidales bacterium (assembly GCA_029935325.1). Taxonomy (GTDB): domain Bacteria; phylum Bacteroidota; class Bacteroidia; order Bacteroidales; family UBA1556; genus UBA6267. The sequence goes on along the minus strand of JAOZKO010000183.1, from coordinate 4,319 downwards.
AATTTTCTTCAAATCAATAAAGACGTATGCAACAAATAGTTCTTTTATGTATAAGAATGCTTCCACTGAAGATTTTCAAGCTATTTGCGAGAGTATTAGTGGGCAAAATTTGAATTATTTCTTCGATCAATGGATTTACGATGAGCGTTACCCAATGTATAGCTATAATTATGAATATGATGGTAATACAGGAGATATTATAATTGCTATTGAGCAAACTCAATCAAGCCTTGCTTGGAGAAATACATTTGAAATGCCAATGGAGATTAAAGTAAATCTTAATAATGGAACAGATACTATTTTGCAAATATATAATGATACTAATATTCAGACTTATACATTTGCATTGAATCAAGATGTTAGCAGTATTCAATTGGATCCAAATAAGCGGATATTAGGTGCATTTAAACTAGATACGAATGTCGCACTAGGAATAATTGATGTAGAAGATTATCTTTATACAGTATATCCCAATCCTAATAATGGAAGTTTTAATATTAGCATTGAATCAGGTAATAATGACAATATTCAGCTAAGTATATTCGACCTAAGTGGTAAAGAGTTATATCATTCTGATGCAATCTCTGATAAATCAAATATTTATAATATTGATATACCTAATGTTAAATCAGGGATTTATATATTGAGCATTACAAAAAATGGTGTCCGTTATTTTCGCAAGATTAGTGTAGTACGTTAACTTACTTTTTACTAAGGAACGATTAGTAAATAAGTTGTGATAGTAGGCGAAGTTGCTTTGTTCTTTAACGACTTAAAAAAAAATACGAATAGCATCGCTATTTAATGTTTTTTTTAAGGAAGTTAAAGGACATATGAACAAGCATACTGTTATAAGTTATTTACTATTTGTTCCTAAAGGCTTTAATTGTTTTTGAAATACTCTTAAGGTCTTTGGACTTTAGTCTATAAGCTCCTTGAAAAGCTTTACTATATATAATTGCAGCAGTTTTACTATTCATTATGGTAACATATTTATTAGATCCACTTTTTACATATGCCAAGTAATAAATTGGCTCTTCTGATTCCAGTATCATCTTGCTTAAATCATTAGTGTTTATGATTTTGTAATTATATGAGTATGATTTGAATAATTCAGTCTCATCTTGCATGCTGCTAACTCCTCTTTTAAATTCTAATGTTGCATATTCTGGAATATATAGAGTTATGCTTGCCAATTGTTTAATTTCTGAGTTTTTGTCATTACTCAAATTTAACCATCTCTCTTCCTCATTCATTATTAAGTCATTTACCTTCTTCAAATAAGTCTTTAGAAAACCAACATTCCAATTATGCAAGCCTCCTTTTGAATATAAATAATCAATATTTTCTTCATCACTATTTAATTTTAGTAATTGAGTAAGGTCTTCAATGCTTTGACTAAGCTCTATTCTACAATAGGACTCTTTTTTATTGTTTTCATCTTGTAAAGAGAGGTTTAAGTAAGTGAGAATATTATTAGATGTAAAGCCACTTGATTGGGTTTTGCTTATTGTCTGGATTCCTATTTTAAATATTGATGATTCCTCTAGGTCAATAGTATTTAACTCAGAATATTTAATAAATGATATCTCTGTAATTTTCCATACTTCTTCAATAGCCAACTGAAGTTCCTCAATATTGTCACTTTCCTTGCAAACAAAAATTGTATTTGTAGCTTTTAATCGTTCAATACTTTCTTTACTAAATGTACCAGAACGATACTTAACGCTTTCATTGGGGCCAACTCCTATTTGAGAATATGAGATTGTTGATATTGTAAAGATCGCGATAAAGAGTAATAATTTTTTCATAATAATTTTTTCTAATTTAGTTTTAATAAGATATTGCTAAATTAAAAATAATACCAATAAATCTACAAAAAATATGTAAAGTTGTTTTAACCTCCAAACTCCCAACTCCGAACTCCTTACCCCTTATACCACATCCACTTCCAAAGCTCTTTATAAGTAGGTTTTTTGCCATACATCAGAATTCCTACGCGGTAAATTTTTGCAGCAATCCATGTAAAGAATATAAAACCACCAATCAGAAGAAACATAGATAATGCAATTTCCCATATTGGTACACCAAATGGCATTCGTATCATCATGCTAACAGGAGAGGTGAGAGGAATCATCGATAGCCAGAAAGCAATTGGACCATCAGGGTTATTGGCAACAGGTTGTAAAGATGCAATACTGATAATTAGAGGAACTGTTACAGGTAATATAAATTGCTGGGTATCAACATCATTATCAACAGCAGAGCCAATAGCAGCAAATAAAGCACCATACAGTAGGTAACCAAATAGAAAGTAAAAGATAAAGCATCCAATGATGAGCTTATAATCAATGCGAGATAACGAATCCATTACCTGGGCTGCCTTATCATAGGATTTATTAACTTCTACTTGATTTGCTGGGTCAATTATCTGCCCAGTTTTTTGCATTTGGTATTTTTCAATTTGCTGTATATCACTAGCAAAAGCAAATTGAACTCCACCCACAATTACAGTAGTTAGAAATACCCATAGAAGAAACTGTGTTAAACCCACCAATGCTAAGCCAATTATCTTTCCCATCATTAACTGGAATGGCTTTAAGGAAGAAATAATTACTTCAACAATTCGACTTGTTTTTTCTTCAATAACGCCACGCATAACTTGAGTACCATATAAGAAAATAAAGAAGTAAATAGACAGAGCTAATACGGTTCCAATTACGAAGTTAAGCATAACACTACGCTCTTCTTCCTCACCGCTTTCATTTATTTTAATGCTTGCAATTTCAATGGAAGTTTTCATGGCGCTTATTACATCATTATTTACTCCCACATCTTTAAGCCTCAGTGTTCTAAGGTCGTCATTGATGCTGGCTCGAATGTAATTCTCTACCATCATTCCCGGTTCCTTATTTGAGTAAATAAAAATCTTTTCAGGATATGTATATGATGGTTCAGGAATATATAAAACCATGCTATAGCCAAGCTCTTCATAGTTAAGCTTTGCTTTATCAATCTCTAAATGCATGGGTTTAAACTTAATATTGTCTCTATCGTCAAATGCATCAGTAAAGAAACCGCTTTCGTCAACAATACCAATGATTTTGCTTTCATCGCTAACGGTAGCGATATAAACAGGTACAATAATTACTGCAGCCATTAGTATAGGGCCTAGAATAGTCATTACTATAAAGCTCTTTTTACGAACTCTACTTAAATACTCTCTTTGGATAATTAGCCAAATTTTATTCATAATATATTGGGTTTTCTTAAGTTCTAGTTGTTTTCAGTTACTCTGCGAATAAAAATCTCATTCATGCTGGGAATAAGCTCTTTAAATAAATTAATTCTGGAATTTTGCATCATTAGAGTAAGCAGCTCGTTTGTATATTCATCAGACGGAAGCTTGATTTTTGCTCTAAATCCACTTTCTATTTTTTCTTTTTCTAAAATTTCAAAGTTAAGTGGGAGAAATTTTGATAATTCCACAGGATTATTATCATACTCAAGCTCAAATGTACTATTTCGATAAGTGTCTTTTATCTCAGAAACCTTTCCATCAAGAATTTTTTCAGAATTATTAATAAGAGCAATATGGTCACATATTTCTTCCACAGAAGCCATATTGTGAGTAGAGAAAATAACTGTACTACCTTGATTACGTAGGTTAAGTATTTCGGATTTTATTAGCTCGGTATTAATAGGGTCGAAGCCGCTAAAAGGCTCATCAAAAATTAATAGCTTAGGCTTGTGCAGTACAGTAATAATAAATTGTACTTTCTGCTGCATTCCTTTCGAAAGCTCTTCCACTTTTCTATTCCACCAACCACCAATCTCATATTTATCAAACCAGTATTTAAGCTGTTGCTTGGCATCTTTTTTACTCATGCCTTTCAGCATGGATAAATATATTGCCTGCTCGCCAACTTTCATTTTCTTATACAGTCCACGTTCTTCAGGTAAATATCCAATAAGTCCAATATGCTCAGGTCGTAATGGGTTTCCACTCAAACACACTTTGCCAGTATCAGGGGCAGTTATTTGATTGATAATTCTAATAAGTGTTGTTTTTCCTGCTCCATTAGGTCCTAATAGTCCAAAGATACTTGCTTCGGGAACACTAATACTTACATCATTTAAGGCTTTGTGCTTAGCAAAGCTTTTGTGTATGTTTTCTGCAACTAATAAATCCATGTGATATATAATTTCCGCGAAAATACGGAAATTTACTAATTGCTAGGCTTGTAAATTATGTTAATATCTCTTAACAATAGTTCGTTGAGTTTTTGTTTCTCGCAAAGACGCCAAGACGCAAAGTG
>JAOZKO010000182.1 GCA_029935325.1 Bacteroidales bacterium | reverse complement strand
ATCTAAAAGTATCTTCATCAACAGGAAACCCTGAATACTTTGGAATATATCTAAGCACACCATGCGGAGCTAATCAACCTCTTTCATGTCCATTACCAGATTGTGATTTAATACAAAATGGTGATTTCAATACACTAGGAAATTGCCTTCTTACCTACTTGGCAAACAACCCAAACTTTTCACTTAATCAAAATATAAATTTTTTTGATCCGTTTTTTCAAATTTTCAAAGACCCCTTGCCTAATAATTTAAATAGTGTACCAACACTAATCAACCATGTATGCGGATGGGGAAAAAGCTATTCAACCCCTGCTATTCATCTTGAAAACGGAAATTATTTTCTACGTGCCTCTGGATATTCTGTTTATAGCGAAATATTTCATACAAAACTAAATAACGGAAATAGTATTACACCTGGCAGTTACCATTTACTATTTGACACTAGAGTTGAATTACCCAATAACTTAACATCATTTGATATTTATCTAAGTGATGTACAAAACACGACAAGTGGAACAGGAATACTGATTAGTTCTGCCCATTACTCAAATGCCAACTGGCAACCTATTGATATTATTGTCAACTATACTCAAGCTATGGCAACTGGCAACTACCAATATTTACACTTTAAACCAATCGGAAACAGCACTACTTCAGCAGTTGTAAATATTGACAATGTGAAGTTTGTGCGTTTTGGACTTACATTAAACACTCCTAATCCAATTTGTGAAGGTGAGTTGGTAGATATTACTGCTGATTATTGTACAGGAGGTGATCCCTCTACAACTACTCTTCAATGGTCTTCTTATCCTATCGACCTCACAATGACAACTAATGCAGGGCATCTCATTGCAAACCCAAAAATAAGTACTACATATACATGTGTTATGACAACAAGTGCTGGTGCTGTTGCAACTGAGAGTACTACTATTACTATATTACAAGTACCCGCAAAACCTGAAATTAGCGTAAATACTAATCATACATGTAATGGTGATCCTGATATTACTATTGATAATTATGTTGGTAACGGTACCGTAACATATAATTATAAATATGAGGTGCCTTTAATAACGGGAGGGGTAATTCCAACTATAACTTGGTATCCTATTTCTTCCCAAACTTTTAACTCTAATGTTTCCTCATTCCCTTTAAATCCGCTAAATGGTGAAGCACATTGGAATGTTATTGTAGAAGCTACCTATGGTAATGGTTGCTCAACTTACGATACTATTAAGATATTTGATTGTTGCCAAGGGCCTGACCCACAACGTAATTTTTCCGATTTTGAACTTAACGGGAACTTAGGTTTTAATATTGGGGATATTTACATATCAGGATATTTCAAAATAACACCTACTTCTGTTTTAGATTTATCTTCTGTAACTGTTCATATGGGAGGAGATGCAAAAATTATTATCGAAGAAGATGGTGTACTAAATTCAACGGATGTTACTTTCTTATCCTGCGACCAAATGAATATGTGGGACGGTATTTATATTCAACATATAAATGGGTTTGGCATTTTTAATTCTACTGATGACCATATTATGGATGCTAAAAATGCCATTGTTTCATTAGATGGAGGCATTTATACAATAAAAGGTAGCTCTTTTACTAAAAATTATAAATCTATATTAGTAAAAAGCTATTCAGGAGACCACCAGGGAAGTATTGAATCATGTAGTTTTACTGGAGGCACTTTGTCTTTATTCCCATATATTAACATTAATACATATTGCGATATTCAACTTTTCGAATTGCTAAAAAATAGTCAAAGCATACAAATAGGCAATTCTCAACAAGCAAGTTTTCTCAATAAATTTGATGGCTCGGACTATGCCATAAAAAGCTACGATAGTGATTTTACATTGCGAAATGCTGAAATGACTAATCATAAAATCGCTATTGATATTATTAATGTTGATTACTTAACCGATGTAATTATTGGTGGTGCAAAATCTAATCAAAGCATTAAAATTACTAGTTCGTCAAATGGACAATATGGAATTAGAGCAATTGGAGCTATGAATTTGGATATACGCAAAAACGATATTACAAATATGTTGAGAGGCATTGATATTTTCGATAATCAAAATTCTAAAATAAATATTATTGAAAACTCCATTGATGTACCTATTAATTGTATTGGCATGTCGATTTCCAATATAGTGAGCGAGATATTTATTCAGCAAAACAACTTAACAACTTATAGCAGCTCAAGTAATATTGCTTCTAATGGAATCTTTGTACTGGGCAATAATACTTCTAGCACAAATAATATTACCGAACGCACCAGTATTTGCGAAAACTCTATAACACGTTTTATTAAAGGAATTACTATTTTCGAAGCTGCTGAAACAAAAATTATTTCAAACTATGTTTCAGTTGATCTTTTAAATACTGTTCCTGCTATTGGAATTGATTTGAAAAGCCTCGATCAACCTATTGTTTTTGATAATACTATTGCAACTACCAATTATTCGCCAATTGCACTACATAAGACTAGTATTGTAGGTATTCGTGCCAATCTTATTACAGGAGCAAATATTCAGAAAAACCACATTAACAACTACGCCTCAGCAATGTATTTTGATGGTGAGAATTTACCCACAACCATAGGATTAAACACTATGACGGGAAACTACTACGGTATATACCTCGATGGATACGATAATGCCAGCCCACCAAACCAAATTGGTGCTGATATTGGATACCAAGGAGACCCAGGCTCCCCAAATACACCTTGGGACAACCAATGGGTAAATAATATAAACGACCGTATCAATGGAGTGCTTCAATTTCCTATCGACTGGTTTTATGACCCCAATGGGGCTTTTAATATTGTCCCTTATACTGTTTATCCCATAAATTCATTAACTGGTATCCAAACTGCATCAAATAGTTACAGTTATTCTGCTAGTTGCCCTAAAACCCCGGCAGCACCTATGGCTTATAATGCAAATATCAGTAGTACTATTTCAGCTGATTCGCTTCGGTATTATGAGGTAGGAAAGCTTATTAAAATGCTTATGCCTTATAATGCAACATATATTAAAAACAATGGTGTTAGTTTTAATATATATAGCAATACCAATACTTATTTTTATGCCATGCATGCCTATGAGCGTTTATTACAAAAGCCCTCGTATTTAAGCTTAGGAACAGCTGATGATTTGATTTATAAAAGTTTTTTCAACTTTATTAAAACTCAAAACTTAGGTATATTGTATTCCATTAAAGAGGCAGCCTATTCAGGTGATACTACCAAAACAAATAAGCTAATAAGCATCTATAATCCACAAAATTTACCTGAATTAAACAATTATCAGGTATATTCCATTTACAATAAAACTTGGGCAAGGCATATTTATAGTTTTAGCCCGCAGGATACGGCAACATTATTAAGCATTGCATTGATGAATCCCAATGGGGGTGGCCATGCGGTATATACGGCTCGTATTATGCTAGGACTTGACTTTGTCGCGGCAAACTCAAATAACACAATTATCCGCAAAGGGAGAATAATTGATAATGAGCCTGAAAAAGCTCAAAATTCAATTAAAGTATATCCAAATCCTGCAAATAATAGTATTACTTTTGAGTTTTCCGAGGATATAAATACTAATACTCAAATTATTATTTATGATATTTTTGGTAAGGAAATAATTCATCGAGATTTTTCTCAGAAAAAATTATTTAATATGGATATAAGCTCCTTAGCCAATGGTATTTATTTTTATAAAGTATTTTATAATATGAATATGGAAAGCGGTAAGTTTATTAAACAATAAATAATTCAAAAGCAGCTACCTTTTTTGGGTAGCTGCTTTTAATACTACAATTATGAAGTATATCATTCTAATAATACTTTCTCTGTTTTTCTTAAATATTAAAGCACAGAATCTTATAGTAAACGGTAGTGCTGAGAATTTCTCTAATTGTTTACATTTTCAAAGTGACACTGCTATTAATAATATTATTGGTTGGTATAACCCCACCACTAATGCTACTCCGGATTATTTTAATCCTTGTGATTCTACAACGTATTTTTATTTCTTTTCGCCTAATAACTTTGCAGGATTCCAGTATGCAAGAACAGGTGAAACTTATGCAGGTTTTGCAACCTTTGGGGCAAATTGGGCCAGAGAATATATAGGCATATCAATCAATCAACAATTAACTGCAAATAAGACCTATAAATTTAGGGTTTATGTTTCTAATGCGGGGCTTCAATTCATTAACACTCATTATAATGCCTATTATTATAACTCGATTGACAGTATGGGAGTTTACTTTACGGATAGCATTCGTCAATACAATACTTCCCAAAGATTGAACCTAACGCCTCAAATATATGATACAACAGGCTATATCTCTGATACGGTTAACTGGCATGAGATAACAGGAACTTTTGTTGCCACTGGAAACGAACATTATCTTATTATCGGTGATTTTAACTATCGCACATATAGTGTCGCATATTTCCTTTTTACTCCACCTATTCCCATTTATGGATATTCGGGGATAACACCCTATTATTACCTCGACGACGTAGCCCTATGGCCCGCAGATACCGTGCCGCCAGCGGCTAATGCAAGCCCTGATACGACCATTTGCCGTGGGGGTAAAGCCCGTTTGGGCACCCATAACTATGGTGATTATATCTATGAATGGTGGCCCGCTGCCACACTTAGCAACGATAGCGGTGGTGTGGTATGGGCTTCGCCCGATACTACTACCACTTATTATTTGCAAGCTACGGATGATATTTATACCAAAACCATGGATTCGGTTACGGTATTTGTAAACAACTGTGGGCAAAATGATACGGTGGTTTGCGTGGAGCAGCAATTTGTGATGGGAAGCACCAATAATCCTCTTTGGAATTATCAGTGGTTGCCCTCGACTTGGCTTAGTAGCGATACAGTGGGTATGCCACTTTGTAATCCTATGGCAAATCAAAACTATCAATTACTTATTACCAATGCAGCAGGTGATACCATTGCTTTGGATTCTACTATTATGATTGTAGGCTCATGCTACTATGCCCAAGCAGGAATTGATAGCCTAATTTGCAAAAGCGATAGTCTGCAAATTGGCATGCAGCATTACAGTTTTATTGATTATGCATGGTCACCCAACTTTATGATTTCGGATACCGCCGTTGGCAATCCTACAGTTTGGCCAGATACGCTTACATGGTATTTCTTGCAAGTGGTAGATACAATGGGAAATATTAGCTATGATTCGGTTTTGGTTGATGTGCAGGTTTGTATTGGGATACAACCTTCGGCTACACTTAGTGGGCAAGTAAAGGTCTATCCTAATCCCGCAAGCGACATAATAAATATTGACATACTAGATATAAAAGAAGCTGATTTTATTCTATATAATTCTTTTGGTCAAGAGGTTATGCAAATTTCTATTTTAAAAGGATTTAATCAAATTAATATTAAAAACTTATCAGAGGGTATTTATTATTACTCCATAAAAAAGGAGGATATTCAAATAAAACGTGGGAAGCTTATTCTTCTTTAATAATTTGCTTTTACTAATTATCTATTTTGTCACGGTTTTTGTGTCAATAATTCGTGCCAAAACCTATTACATCTTTTATTATTCGCCATGGGTTGCACCCATGGCTACATTTATTTGATTCCTCTGGAATCATTCCTGTGAGCCAAATTAAAACTTATTATTAAAAAGTCTATCAAGGAAAAGAAATACGCTTTTTTCTAAAAAATTAAACCAAAAATACTCCCTCTAGATTCAATTCTTTTAGACTTACATCCACTATCATATTTTCAAGATTCTGGCGGTAAGTTGTTCGTACTTTAATATAGTTCTCTGTCCAGCCCGAAA
>JAOZKO010000181.1 GCA_029935325.1 Bacteroidales bacterium | reverse complement strand
CTAATACAGTATCTATAGAGAATGATTTACCAACATCGAAATACTCAAACCATTTAACGGCATAAATACCATCATATAATTCTTGTTCGTTTTCGGCCTTAAATGAAGAAATTGGCTTTAGAATACTAATAGCAGTTCTCAACCAAAGATTAGCTCTATACATTAACTCCATATCGCCTTCGAAGGAGACTGCTCTTCTCTGAGTCTGAACATTTTTTCCTCCAATTTCTGTAATTTCTTCTGCAAGGACTTTCTCTAATCCTTCAAAAGTCTTAGCTAGCATTCTAAAATCTTTTTCCATATAATAGTTTATAATAACCTACAAAGATACAATATGCATGATTACGTATGCTAAAAATATTACCCTATAAAACAAAAAACCTCCTTGGGAAACCCAAGGAGGAAAAAAAATGAAAAATACCGATTATTAAGGTTGGAGTACAGCTCCTCAGCTGCACAATCGGGATAGGATCTTTATAATTGAATCCGACTGCAAATATAATACGTTTTTTTGAAAAGTCAAGTCTTTTTTTGAGAAAATCGAACATTTTTCCATAAATGAGAAATTAACCTATGTTAAGATGATAGTATATATAGGGTTATGTTTATTGATAGAAATAAAAAAAGAGAGGTGATTTACCTCTCTTTTTTACAAATACTCATAGAATGCGTGAAACAATTCAATCTACAATTCTCTTATTTCAGCATTTATTTTCTTTAAGTTATCTAAGTCTTTAGTTTGAGCATAAATTCCTCTCAAAATAATTAGAGTATTTTTATCCTTTGGGTCTAATTCTCTACACTTTTCCATATAAGGCTTGGCCTCAAGAAGTAGATCTGTCGCTTTTTCCATTAAATCATTATACTTATTTGTTTCATTTAGCGGTAGGTTATTGGCTTCTAAAATATATGATGCAGCTTTATTATTCAACATTGCACCTAAGTTAAATGCCGCATTCAAGTAATCAGGTTTAATTTCTAGCGCTTTCTTATAAGCCTCTATGCCAAGGTGAAACGCCTCTTCCTTGGCATCTTCAGAAGCTGCTGTATCATTTAACATTTTATCATAATTTGCACCAATTGCAAATTGAAGTTCCTCATTCTCTGGATCATTCTCTGCAGCTATTTTCAAAATTCTTTCTGCTTCTTTTGCACGATTTGATTGTAAATAAATATTTGCTTCAGTCAATAATAAACTTTGATTATCAGGCAAAACAGCTCTACCCTTTTTAATTACCTTTATAGCATTATCAATATCATTTTGCCCTAAATATAGATATGTTAGGCTCATGTATATATTCACATTCATTAATTTTGCATCCACCAGCTTCGAATAATATTTTATTGCTTTAGCTGTATCCAATAACTTATCTGCAGTATAACCTGTATATAAAGTAAGGTTAGTATCAGCAGTTCCTAGTTCTCCAAAAATCTTTTCAGCACTTTCAAAACTTTTTAATGCAGCCTTGGTTTCTTCAGCTTGAAATTTCTCTACCCCATCATTATAATATAATTTGGCTATTCTGTCTAATCCTAATTCTGCATTTTGCGGATTAAGCTCATACTTGAAAAATTTAGGGTCAAGTTTGATAGTTTGCATATATGCCTTATACGCTTCATCAAGTATATCCCCATCATCCAAAGCTTTATATACTTCTTCATCTGGAAACTCATAATGATCTACCTTATTATTTGATAGGTAAATTACAAGATCATAGGCATAATAATAGCGCACTCCATTTTCTAACTTTTTATAGTTACGTTGATTTTCAGGTGCTCCGATACGATTAATTAAATCCTCTGAAGACATTCCCTTTACTATACCATCAGTCATATGCGCAAAAGTAAATAATTGCAGATATATATTCCCTCTGTAAAACCATGTTTTAGCTTCACCTTTCGTTGATTCGTGAAGGATGGCTTTGTCAATTTCAACCTTTGCTTTCTCTGGCATACCTGATTTTAAGTAATTGTAAGCAGAGGCAACCACAGGTGCTTGGGCTGCTACCAATTTAACAATAAATGCTAAAATAATTATAAAACTTAATCTTTTCATACGTTTAATATTTAATTATTTGGTGATATGATCAACTTCATATCTAAAAATTTAATTATATCTGCGTTATTATCAAATAGTGAGCCAAAATTACAAAATATTTGTAATCAATTCACTATCATTATTTAAATCATTATTCATTAACTGGACTCTCATCCTGATCTTCTATTTCAGCAGTATCATCATTGCTCTTAGTATCAGTCTGCTCATCAGTATTTTCAGCAACTGCATCATTGCCCTCAATAGCATTCTCAGTATCTAAAGCTTCATCCTCATCTTCATCCATTCTACTAACTTTAGCAACTGCTGCTATAGAATCATCATCCTTGAGTTTGATTAATCTAACACCTTGAGTCGCTCTACCCATCACTCGTAGATCTGTAACAGCCATTCGAATTACAATTCCTGAACGATTGATTATCATCAAATCATCTTGATCAGTAACATCCTTCATTGCTATTAATTTACCAGTCTTATCGGTAATATTAATCGTTTTAACTCCTTTTCCTCCCCTATTAGTAATTCTATAATCCTCAACAGTAGAACGTTTACCATATCCATTTTCAGATACAACCAAAACATCAGACTCATCGCTAAAGATACATACCATACCAATAACTTCATCCTTCTCTTCCATTCTTATACCTCTAACTCCGGATGCATTCCTTCCCATTGGTCGTACTTTCTCTTCTTCGAAACGTATTGCTCTACCTGAACGCAATGCCATCATTATCTGACTCTTACCATCTGTAAGTTTAGCTTCTAGAAGCATATCACCTTCTCTGATAGTAATAGCATTTATACCATTCTGGCGTGGGCGAGAATAAGCCTCAAGGCTTGTTTTCTTTACAACACCTTTCTTGGTAACCATTGTAATAAAGTTATTCTCAACATATTCCTTATCAGTTAAATCTTTAATTGTAATAAAAGCCTTAACTTTATCCTCACGGTCAATATTAATCATATTCTGGATTGCTCTACCTTTGGAAGTCTTACCACCTTCTGGCACTTCAAATACTCTCATCCAGAATACTTTACCAAATTCAGTAAAGAACAACATATAATTATGGTTTGTTGCCACAAATATATACTCAATAAAATCTTCTTGTCTTGAACTAGAGCCTCTCGCTCCTCTTCCACCTCTATTTTGGATTCTATATTCTGAAAGTGGGGTTCTTTTAATATAACCTAAATGAGAAATAGTAATTACCACTTCCTCATTAGGGATAGTATCTTCAATACGGAAATCCTCAGCAGCATACTCAATACGACTATAGCGCTCATCTCCATATTTTTCTTTTATTTCTAAAAGCTCATCTTTAATAATCTGCATACGCAACTCGTGACTACCAAGTATTTCTCTGAAATGCTCAATAAGTTTCATAAGTTCATCATAATCTCTCTTAACCTTATCAACCTCCATACCCGTAAGCTTCTGCAAACGCAAATCAAGAATTGCACGAGCTTGAAGTTCTGACAACTCAAACTGTTTTATCAATCCATTACGTGCTTCTTCAGGTGTTTTGGATGCTCTAATCAATGCTATTACAGCATCTAGATTATTAAGTGCAATTATTAATCCTTCAAGAATATGTGCTTTCTTTTCAGCTTCTCTTAATTCATATTCAGTTCTACGAACAACAACTACATGCCTATGATCAATAAAATGTCTTATAAGATCAAATAAATTAAGCATCATAGGACGCCCTTTTACCAAAGCGATATTATTGATACTAAATGAAGATTGTAAAGCTGTATATTGATACAGCCTATTTAATACAACATTTGTAACTGCATCCTTGCGTAATTCATAGACAATACGAATACCATTTCTATCACTTTCATCGCGTATATCAGCAATGCCTTCTATTTTCTTAGCATTAACTAAATCCGCAGTCTTCTTTATCATATCAGCTTTATTTACCTGATATGGAACTGAAGTAGCTATAATCTTATCTCTGGAGCCGTTTACACCTTCTTCTAAACTGGTTTCACCACGCATTACAATTCTGCCTCTACCTGTTTCGTAAGCGTCTCTAACACCTTCGTAACCATAAATAATTCCACCTGTAGGGAAATCAGGAGCAGTAATATGCTGCATCAACTCTGGTATAGTAATATCGTTATTTTCAATATAAGCTATACATCCGTTAATACTTTCAGTTAAGTTATGAGGAGCCATATTAGTAGCCATACCTACAGCAATACCTGATGCTCCGTTAATTAATAAGTTTGGAATTTTAGTTGGTAATACTGTTGGCTCTTGAAGTGAATCATCAAAGTTCAACTGAAAATCAACAGTATCTTTATCAAGGTCACCCAACATATCCTCAGATATTTTCCTTAAACGTGCTTCAGTATAACGCATCGCTGCTGGACTATCGCCATCAATAGAGCCAAAGTTACCCTGTCCATCAACCAATGGATAACGCAAAGACCAATCCTGAGCCATACGCACCATTGCATCATAAACTGATGTATCACCATGAGGGTGATACTTACCAAGTACTTCTCCAACGATTCTAGCTGATTTCTTATATGGTCGGTTCGACATTACTCCTAAATCCAACATCCCGTATAACACTCTTCTGTGCACTGGTTTTAAACCATCGCGTACATCAGGTAATGCTCTACTAACTATTACTGACATGGAATAATCAATATAAGCTGATTTCATCTGATTCTCGATATCAACACTTACTATATTTCCATGTTTATAGTCTTCCCCTTCTAATATCTCATTAGTTCCTTCTTCACTCATTATATATTATTTACAAAGTTAATTTCTTGCATAATGTATTTATTTGAATGCGAGTATAATATGCCCACATAATCAAAAATAAATTCAACGTACGAATTTAGTTAAAAAAAGCCTTTGTACCACAGTCTATATTGCTAATTATTATAAACATTTTTATGTTGAAAAATCTATTGCTATAAAACTTTAAAACACAATACTTAAGCTAATTTTGGGTTGTTATTTTGGGCTTAATTAAAAGTCTATTGTTAATTATTATTTTTTGCGAACTAAAGTGACAAAATAATTGTGCTTAGTTTTGCATCATAAACAACTAATTTATTATATGGAAGCCAAATTTTCGCAAAGAGTACGTAATGTATTAAACTATAGCCGTGAAGAAGCTATTCGTTTGGGTAATGAATATATCGGAGTTGAACATTTATTATTAGGGATTCTACGAGATGGAGAAGGTAAAGCAATTGAATTATTAAATAGCTTTACTATCAATCTTAAGGAATTGAAGATGATTATTGAAAGAGCAATTCAAAGTGAAACTACAGTTGAGGAAGCTAAAGAGATTCCTCTGGTTCGTCAAGCTGAGAAATGTTTGAAGAGAACATACCTTGAAGCTAAGATATTCAAATCTGATCTTATAAATATAGAACATCTTCTTTTAGCCATTTTGCGTGATGAAGATAATGTTGCTACACGAATAATTGAAAAAAACGGACTAACTTATCAGCTTGCTGTTGAAGACTTAAGATCATTGATTTCAACAAAGGTGAAGAAAGAAGAACTTCCTACTGATGAAGCCTCTACTCCTGCTGATGGCCCTCCTTTTGAAGATCCAGATATGCCAAAAGGACCTTCATATGGTAAACCACGGATTGGTGAAACAAAATCTAAAACTCCCGTATTAGACAACTTTGGTCGTGACCTAACACGAATGGCTGAGGAAAATAAACTTGACCCTGTTGTGGGTAGAGAAAAAGAATTGGAGAGGATTTCACAGATTTTGTCAAGGCGCAAAAAGAACAATCCTATATTAATTGGTGAGCCCGGTGTAGGTAAATCTGCCATTGCTGAAGGTTTAGCT
>JAOZKO010000180.1 GCA_029935325.1 Bacteroidales bacterium | reverse complement strand
AGTTTCTTTGATTTTATTAATTGCTAAATCTATTTGTTGTTTTGCAGTTTCTATTAATGAATCTAAAACAATATATGGAATTCTCATTGCATCAAGCAAATCAGTTGTAAGCATTCCCTGCTTAATATGCTGAGGCTCATCTTTTAAACCCGGCTCACCTCTCCAACCAATCATCAATAATAATGGAATATTATAAACTTCCTCATCAGTCAATGACAGCAATGGATTCACAGCATTACCGATGCCTGAGTTTTGCATATATACCATAGGAATTTTTGACGTAGCCATATGATAGCCTGCAGCAACAGCTATTGCATTACCCTCATTAGCAGCAATTATATGTTGGTCTTTCTGTGTATGATCTGTAATATATGCACAAATATCCTTTAATAACGAATCAGGTACACCAGCAAAAAAATCTATTCCTTTTTCGTTTAGATAGTCAAAAAACACAGCAGTATTAATCATTGAATTATGGAATAAGAGTTAATATTTCTTTAATAGACATACATTGCTCGTCAACTTCTGCGGAGCGCTCATTTTCTAATATTGATTTTGCCACACCCACCATTGCAGGATAAGCACTTCTAAGCAAATGATTTGCATAAATAACAACATTTACACCTGCATCAATCAGTTGAGCTTCATATATTTGATTATAACTCGATGGCACAGCAATTAATGGCCTCCGATTCTCGAATTTATCATATTTCTTGCAGAACTCTAAAATTTCGCCTTCACTTTTATCTTTACTATGAATCATTATCCCATCAGCACCTGCTTCAATATATGCAGCTGCTCTGGTCAATGCATCATCCATTCCTTGGTTAAGAATTAAACTTTCGACCCTAGCGATAATCATAAAATCTTTTGTAACTTGAGCATGCTTCCCACTTCTGATTTTTGCACAGAAATTTTCAATAGAATCCTGTGTTTGGGCTACATCTGTACCAAAAAGAGAGTTCTTCTTTAGGCCAGTTTTATCTTCAATTATTATAGCTGAAACTCCTAAACGCTCAAGGGTACGGACGGTAAAAATAAAGTGCTCAGGGATTCCCCCTGTATCACCATCGTATATAATTGGTTTGGTAGTTACTTCCAGTATATCATTCAAACTATGTAAGCGAGAGGTCACATCAACTGCCTCAATATCAGGTTTGCCTTTTGCTGTAGAATCGGTAAGGCTACTTATCCACATTGCATCAAATTCCTTAAGCATACCATCCTTTTGTATATTGACATTCTCAACAATAAGTCCAGTTAAGCCATTATGAGCCTCCATTACTTTTACAATTGGCTTGGATGCAATTAATCGTTGTAGCTTCTCCAAACGAACATTGGGAGTTGTACCTATTTCTTTTAGGCTTTGATTCAGTAGTGTTGAAGAAATTCCTTTGGTATATGGTACTTCGTGCAGTTTACCACCCCATTCTGCTAATGTATCGATTACCTGTTGACGAACTTTTCTTTGAACGCCGTCCTTCCAGTCGTCACCATGTACAACATAGTCGGGCTTTATTTTCCTTAAATTTACAGTATAGTCTAGTTCATTTTGAGCAATAACTTCTTTCACTCCTTTAATGCTCTCAATAATTTGTTTACGCTGTTCAAACTTTAGTGTGGGTAATCTTTTATATGATGCAATAGCCTGGTCGGTTAAAACACCAACAATTACATCACCTAACTTACTTCCTTCTTTAATAATATTTAGATGTCCGGGATGAATTAAGTCTGCGCTCATCCCTATATATACTTTTTTCGCCATAAGTTAAAATTTGTGCAAAAGTAACTAATTATTCATATGTTCTAATATCTTAGGCCTTTTTATACAAGGCAGCTGCACACTTTAGATTCTAAGCCATTTATTTTTCTTTTCGCTGCACTTAAAGATTTAACCATTCACGAATTCCACGAATATGTAGCTGTATATTCGCGGAATACAATTCGTGGAAATTCGTATAATTCGTGGATTACTAAAGAGTAGCAGATTCAATAATATGCTTAACTATTTTGCTCCAATCGTCATATAGTTTTTTTGCATCATCCTTTTTCATCTCTGCTTTAAACTTTCGATTAATCTGATGAATAGCAATTATTTCTTCTTTGGTCCAAAAGCCAACAGCAAGCCCTGCCATATATGCTACTCCCAGGGAAGTTGTTTCTACAATTTTTGGTCTATTAATATCTATTCGCATGATATCAGCCATAAATTGCATTAAAAAATTATTATCAGATGCACCGCCATCTACGGCTATTGATTTAATACTAATCTCTGACTCCTCTTCCATTAGTTTCAACATATCCCATGAACGGTAAGCTATAGACTCTAAAGTTGCTCTTACAATATGCTCTTTTTTGGTTCCTAATGTCAATCCTAAAATTGCACCTTGCACATTATTATTCCAATAAGGAGCGCCCAATCCTGCCAGTGCAGGGATTATTGTAACTCCACCTGAGTCTTTTACTTGATAAGCCAAGTATTCGCTTTCATCTGCCGAATTAATAATCTGCAGATTATCTCTCAGCCATTTAACAGCTGCACCTGCAATAAAAATATTTCCTTCCAAAGCATACTTAACTTTGCCATCAATACTCCAAGCAATAGTTGTTAAAAGTCCATTCTTTGAATACTTGGGCTTTTTTCCAATATTCATCAGCATAAAGCTGCCTGTACCGAAAGTGCTTTTAATCATTCCCTTTTTGAAACAAGTCTGCCCATAAAGTGCTGCTTGCTGATCTCCTAATACAGCCCCAATCACTAGCTCCTTACCAAAAACCGAAGAATCTACAATGGCAAGATCACCGCTACTTTGCACCAATTCGGGAAGAAGGGATCGTGGAATATCAAAAAACTCCAATAATTCATCATCCCATTCTAATGTATTGATATTAAATAATAGTGTACGGGAAGCATTCGAATAATCTGTAATATGTTTTTTTGATTTCGACAGATTCCAAACCATCCAACTATCAACAGTGCCAAATGCCAGTTCACCATTATTAGCTCTTTCCTTAGCTCCTTCAACATGGTCTAGAATCCACTGTATTTTTGTTGCTGAGAAATATGAATCCACCACTAAACCTGTTTTCTTCCGAATAAACTCACCTTTTTTAGCTCTAATTTTCAAGCATCGATTTTCAGTACGCTTATCTTGCCACACAATTGCAGGGTAAATTGGTTCACCAGTAGCTCGATCCCATATAATTGTGGTTTCTCTTTGATTTGTAATTCCCAAACTAGCAATCTCATCTAAATCCACCTGTGAAGACCTGATAAGGTCCTTTGCTGCTTTTATTTGAGTATTATATATTTCCCAAGGGTCTTGCTCTACCCAGTTTTTATTGGGATAAAACTGACTAAATGCAAGCTGAGCCTTTGAAACAATATTGGCATTTTTGTCAAATAAAATTGCTCTGGAACTAGATGTTCCCTGATCAAACGAAAGTATATATTTCTTTTGCATATTAATTTATTTTGCCTTCTCAATAATTCCACCAGATGCAGCCTTCTGCGATACTATTTTTGGTGTTCCTTTATAATATATCATTCCACCAGTATGCGTACTAGCATTCATATTGCCATTTATGCGCACTTGTATTTTCCCTCCAGTAACCGCTCTTAGCACAACATCTTTAGCTTTCAGTTTAAAGCCTTCAAACATTCCTCCTGAATTACTCGTAACATCCAGATTTTCAACCTTACCAGAAATTATTAGTTCTGAACCTTGAAGCACTATGGCTGTCATAATTTTATTGTCAACCATTATATCTACAGTCGCTCCTTTGCTTAATCTTATACTAAAATTTTGAGAATAAATAGTATCCCTAGCTTTTAATTTCACCCCTGCCTTGGCAATAAGTTCATCTATAGATTTATAATAAAACTTTACTGAAATTACTTTAGAATCTCCAATGCCATTGTTTTTAAATACTAATTGACCTTTTTTTATCTCAGTAGTAATTTTACCCAGAGGGTAGGAATCTGAAGATAATTCTGCATAATTAGAATCTGATTTTATCATTAATACTTCTATATTACCAAAAAAGTAAACAGAATGAAATTCTCCAAAGTGCCTAGTCTCATTTTCCTCAGCGTTTGCAAAGGTTATGGACATAATGCCAACAATAAATAAAAGTAAATATTTCTTCATTATAAATAAATTTAATTAATCACAAAGATAGTAATATTGATTGATAAATATAATTGTTTTTTTTAATTGTTTTAAGGAGCAATAGTTCGTTGAGTTTTTGTTTCTCGCAAAGACGCAAAGACGCAAAGTGTTGATTTTGTGAATATTATACATTATTGCATAAAGCCGTAATCGCCTGACTATGTGATTTATATAAAATATTAACGGGGTATTAAAGGAGCTGACTCATGCAATATAACAGTATCGCTAACACATTAATCGAAGAACAAACCAAGCATGTAAGTATTTAAGTGTTCGGAAAATATACATAATACAAAACACTCCAACACAAAACACACAGCACACCGAAAAACTTCAAATACCAATAAAATATTTCACTAATTTTGCAATATGAGCATTTACGAAAACGAAATAGTTATTTTACTAAGGAAAATTTGTGCACTTGCATTGCCAGACAGCTTTGATGCCAGTGAAGATACAAGCAGAGAAGTACTTATTGATAAAATAAAGGAACAAAACGATGGCCTTTCTACTAATATTAGTAATTTTCTTTTAGCTTTTGAATCCAGAAATTTTATTCTTAGCGATTATCAGCTTAAGCTAAAAGCACCTGATGTATGGAAACCTCAGGTAGAAATGTTTGAAAAAATTCTACAAACTCGTACCGAAGAGCTAATAAAAGATTGCAAAGCACTTCACATTTCCATCGACTATGAATTATCACAATTATTAGACTAATGGCAACATTAACAAATAAAAAGACTGGGCTCTTTTTCGGATCATTCAACCCTATACATGTGGGGCACTTGATTATTGCTAATCATATGGTGCAGCATACTGATTTGGAAGAAGTTTGGTTTGTTATTTCACCACATAGTCCTTTTAAGAAAAAAGCCAGTTTGCTTGCCGACCATCATCGTTATGCATTGGTAAATTACGCTGTTGAAGACAACCCAAAGCTTTGGGCATCGAATATAGAATTTGGACTAAGCCAACCTTCTTTTACTTCACATACACTTGCATTTTTGGAAGAAAAATATCCCATGAAAGAGTTTGCTTTGATTATGGGAGAGGATAATATTGTAAATTTTGATAAGTGGAAAAACTTTGAATCTATTATCAATAATTTTTCTATTTACGTTTATCCACGTCCAGGAGTTAAGCCATCAGAACTTTTGCAGCACCCTTCGGTAAATATTGTAGAGGAAGTTCCTTTGATGGAAATTAGTTCGTCATTTATTCGCAATAGCATTAAAACCGGTAAGGATGTTCGTTACCTTTTGCCGCATCGAGTTTATGAATATGTTAATGAGATGCATTTTTATGAATAGATAGTCTTTGCAAGAAAACACCAAATACTGCGTTATTCTCGTTTTTGAAACAGTCATTTACAAATGTAATTCCGATAGCTATCGGAACCTTGATTTCAAAATACCGATAATTATCGGTATCAAAAGCCTTGTCTTTGGTGCTTTCTTATCAAAGACACAAATATACGTAGTTTTCTTGCAGGCACTAGATAGGCTGTTTGTGTTTGTAGTACAGGGCAAAAGCATACTTTCCTTTGTGTGGTTTCTTGCTTCCCTAGAGAATCTTTGCGAAATCAGTTTAATAATGAAGTTTACATTGCGGGGAAACTATGTGTTAGATTGATTTTCAATGATCTTCTTTTCATTTTTTCTTGATAAAAAACGAAACAAAAAATCAAGAAACACAAACGCTTCCTCCCAAAAGGCCTCCCA
>JAOZKO010000179.1 GCA_029935325.1 Bacteroidales bacterium | reverse complement strand
AATTACAGATTTAAGCATTATATCATGAATTAATTATGAATAGGACGATAAATAGAACGAGGGTAATCCAATATATTTACTTTATCACCACTTAACTCACGAATAGCATCTTTTGCAATCCATTTTGCAGCTTTATTATCTAATTCAGCAATTTTATAAGCAGTTTGTAATGCACTTTTATTAAGGTCTATATTACGCTTACCAATACTCCTTAATGCCCAATTCACAGCCTTCTTCACAAAATTACGCTCATCAGTTGATTCTCTTATGATAATTGGAAGTAAGGATTCGTAAACTCCATTGTCTGCTTTTTTATTAGCCATACAATATGCCGCCATAATTGCAAATCCTGCTCTTTTTTCAAACTCATTGCTTCTAGCTGACCACTCTATAGCTTTAGAAACAGCATATTCACTTTTTGCAAAAAGCCCCATGCTAAAAGAGTCGCAAATCTCCCAATTTTCAAATGTTTTCACCCACTTTTCCATTATGGCTTCAGTAAGTTCCTTGGGTTTGAATAGTTTACTGCATAGAATCCGAGCTTCATATATTCCGCTGTCAAATAGTTGGATTGCTAAGCTGCTATCCTTCCCAATTTCTTTAGCTAGTTCTTTGATGTCCTTTTGGTAAATTCCTAATGAATTATTGGCAATAATGCCATATTTCTTTTCCTTAAACGCTACTTTATCAGGCTCTGAAAGTTGATGCAGCCTATTTATTATCTCCGTATAGTCCATTATCCAATAGCTTTTTTGAGTCTTTCCATGGCTTCCTTCACAATGCTTAAAGATGTAGCTACATTCATTCTGATATATCCATTGCCTCCAGGGCCAAATATCCTTCCTTGATTAATACCGATTCCAACTTTATGGATAAAAAACTCTGTTAACTCCTTATGAGTCATACCTAATTCTTTCATATTGAGCCATAATAGATATGTAGCCTCTGGCTTCTGAATGCTAATCTGTGGCAGGTTTTTATGTATGAAACCCATCACAAAGTTAATATTCTCAGTAACATAATCTAGCATCTCATCCACCCAAATAGCTCCTATAGGGGAGTATGCTGCTTCTGTGGCAACTGTGCCGAAAATATTTCCTTGTCTTAGGTGGAATGCATCAAGTTCTTTATTATACTTCTTAAGCAAATCAGGATTCTGAATAACTACAAATGAAGTTGATAAGCCCGCCATATTGAAAGTTTTGCTAGGGGCCATTATTGTAATGGTAATCTCAGCAGCTTTTTCCGATATAGATGCTAATGGAATATGCTTATTGGGCTTGATAATAATATCGGAATGAATTTCGTCGCTAAAAATTTTAATATTCTTAGAATAGCAAATATCAACGATTCTTTCTAACTCATCTTTTTTCCATGCTCTGCCAACAGGATTATGAGGATTGCAAATAAAAATTGCTTTAGTATTATTGTCAATCGAAGATTCCAAATGATTGAAATCCATTGTATAATAATTATCTTTTTCGATTAACTGATTATATATTATTTGTCGGCCATTTGCTTTAATAGTTGTAAAAAACGGAAAGTAAACAGGAGGCTGAACAATTATTTTGTCTCCAGGATTCGAGAATGCAGTCATTGACATAAGCATACCCGGTACTACCCCGGGACTAAACGAAATTTGTGACTCATCCACTTCCCAATTGTAACGTGATTTGAGCCAGTAAGTAATTGATTTGGTAAAAGAATCAGGTCTAATACTGTATGCAAGGATTGGGTGCTGAAGGCGCTGCTCTATAGCTTTCAATATAAAAGGAGGGGAGTTGAAATCCATATCAGCAACCCACATTGGAATAATATCATCAGTTCCAAAAATCTCATTGCTAAGGTCGTACTTTACACTATTAGTCCCTTTTCGTTCTACTATATTATCAAAATTATATTTGCTCATTACTTATGTCCTTTGCTAATTCTTAATTATTAAGCGAAAGTAAAGAAATTATTGAAATAAGAATTGTTGTATTTATTTGCAGGCACAAATTAAGGATTTATGTAAATCAATTAAAAATATTTATATCTTTGGGGGTATAAATAATTGCTCAAAATTATGTCTAGCATTTGTTTGGATGTAGTAAGATTAAAGCTAAATGGTTCTGAGTATAATGATATAATGTGATGTATTATTGTAATATTACACTTAGGGATACAACTATTCTATAAGAATATCAGTATGAAAAAAACATATCAGGAATTAGAAAAAGAGATTGAAGCTCTACGAACTACTAATAATTTGATTGAAAATAGTTCAGTAATTAGGATTATTTGGAAAGCTTTTAGTGAATGGAGAGTTGAGTTTGTAACAGAAAATATAAAAGATGTTTTTGGCTATTCTGCTAAAGAATTTTTAACAGCAAGTGTTAAATATTCTGACATTATTCATAAGGATGATTTCCAAACAATTAAAGGAGAGATACTTGATAAAGGTAGCGATGGTTCAAGTTTCATTGAACACAAACCCTATAGAATTATTGCAAAAGATGGGAGCGTTAAATGGTTAAAAGATATCACATCAATTCACCGAAATAATGGTGGCGAAATTACACATTATGAGGGAATAATAATAGACATTACAGAACAGGTAGAAGCTGAAGAAGCTGAAGAAGCTATATCTGATAATGAATTAAGATGGCAATTTGCCATTGAAGGAAATTCTGATGGTTTATGGGATTGGAATATATTAACAGATGAAGTGTATTATTCATCCCAATGGAAAAAAATGCTTGGTTTTAGTGGTGATGAGATTAAGGGGGATTTGTATGAGTGGGATAGTAGGGTGCACCCTGATGATAAACAAAAAGCACTAGAAGATATTAACCGGCATTTAAGAGGTGAGACAGATTTTTATGAGAATGAACATAGATTATTATGTAAGGATAATACCTATAAATGGATATTGGATAGAGGAAAAGTCATTACATTTTCAAAGGATAATAAACCAATTCGAATAATTGGTACTCTTTCAGATATTACAAAACGTAAAAAAGCTGAACAAGATCTTAGAGATAACGAAAAGAAATTTAGGACATTAGTTGATAATATGTCGGATTTAGTTTTTATGGTTGATTCCGATATGCGTATAATAACAATAAATGAAACAGCTAGGACGCTGGTTAATAGGAAGATTGAGGATATAGTAGGAAAAAGAGTATCTGATCTATTTCCAGCGAGAATCTCAAAAGATTATATTGAAAAGTTAAGGGAAGCATTTGTAATTAAGAAGCAAATTAAAGCCGATTCTGAATTGGAAATTGGAATTACCAAATTATATATTAGTACTGAGTTGAATCCTATCTTTGACAAAAAAGGCAAAATGATTGCCGTAATGGGTGTTAGTAGGGATATAACGGAACGAAAGGTTGCTGAACAAACCTTACTGAAAAGTGAGGCTAGGCTAATAGAGAGTAATAAAACTAAAGATAAATTCTTTGCAATAATAGCACATGATTTAAGAAGCCCTTTCAATTCAATGCTTGGATTTTCAGACTTATTGTATAATAATTTTTATGAATACAATATTGAAAAGCAGAAGAAAATGATTGATATTCTTCATAATAGCATTAATAGTACATATAAATTACTTGATAATTTATTATTGTGGTCGCAGTCGCAAAGAGGTATTATTGAGCTTAGTAAAGAGCAGTTTAATTTGAAGCAATTATTTATTGATACCACTAATTTGTTGCAGCAATCAGTAGATGACAAGGACATAACATTAGCTGTTACTATCCCTGTAGAAATAAATATTGTTGTTGATAAACAAATGTTTGCAACTATCATCAGGAACTTAATTACAAATGCTATTAAATATACCCCTAGAAATGGGTTAATAGATGTAAATGCAGCGATACAAATAGAAAATAAAGAAGAGTATATTGAGGTCTCGGTTTCTGATAATGGAGTTGGTATAACGTCAGAAGTGCAGACTAAATTGTTTGATATAAATGAAAGCATATCAACAAAAGGAACTGAAAATGAATCAGGAACAGGTCTTGGCTTAGTCCTTTGTAAAGATTTTGTTGAGATGCATAATGGGAAAATATGGGTGGAAAGTGAAATAGGAAAAGGTTCTTTATTTACATTTACTATTCCGAGTAAGCTAATTTCTTTAACAGAAAATGAAGAGAATGTAGTTGAGAAAAAGGACCATTTTGTTTTCCTTGTTGCAGAGGATGAGGAAATAAATTTTATGTTTCTAAAAATACTTTTAAGTAACCATAAACTCGATATAGAAATAATACGCGCTGTGAATGGGGAAGATGCTGTAGATATTTGTAAAAATAATAGTGATATTTGTTTTGTGTTGATGGACCTGAAGATGCCAGTAATGGATGGGTTTGAGGCTACAAGTTTGATTAAGAAATTTAGACCTGATTTACCTATAATTGCACAATCAGCTTATACCACCAAAAAAGATAAGCAGAAAGCAGACTTAGCTGGCTGTGATAGCTTTATTTCAAAGCCGATAAGTAAAAAAGCCTTAAAAGGAGTTATTGATAGATTCTTAGTTATATGATTTTAAGAGGCATATGGTTAAGAGAATTTTTGTATATTTGACGTTCTGAATTGTATCACTAATTCCGTTCATTATGCAAGGCAAGAAAAACTATGAGGAGAAGTTGTTTACAAGCATACAACTTTCGAAACGGATTCCTTCAAATAATTTATACAGAAGGCTGAAAAAGAATATTGATTTCAATTTTATTTATAAGCTAACCAAGTCGCTGTATGGTAAGAGGGGCAAGGAGTCCTTAGACCCAATTGTATTCTTTAAACTATGCTTAATTCGAAAAATTGAAGATATAAGTAGTGATCGAAAACTGATTACAATTTGCCGACTTCGATTGGATTTACTATACTTTTTAGGTTATAATATAGATGAAAAATTACCTGCAGCTACCACAATAAGTCATACCCGCCGTAATTATCCTGAGGATGTTTTTGAGAATATCTGTACTCAGATTGATGAACAGATAAATGATAAAATGTAAATATAAGGAAAGAAGTTTCACTATATCAGTCATATACGTGTAATAGGTAATTAAATACTTAATTAACAAAATATTTGTATATCTTTGCCGCTCAATTAACAAATAATATTTCAACTAATTATTAAAATTATTTATGAAGAATCTTACTATTATTTTAGCTTTTCTAGCATTTTCAACATTTAGCTTTGCACAAGGTGCGGCACCACTTACAAAAGGTCAAAAGGAAATGAACTTCGGTGTTGGTTTTGGAGATGGACTTCCGGCATATTGGGGAATGGATTTCGCTGTACATAATGATATCACTATTGGTGGAGTTGTGGCGGCAAATTTAAACGGTTTTGATTACATAAAGATTAATGCTAAAGGAGATTACCACTTTAATAGGATTATTGGTATTCCAAATAATTTTGATTTCTATGCAGGCCTTACTGTAGGTTTTAAAATGGATATTAATGGTAATGATAATAAAAACAACTCTGGTTTGCATATTGACGCTCACGTTGGTGGACGTTGGTTTTGGAGCGAGAAGTGGGGATTAAATCTTGAGATTGGTGGTGGAAATGGTTTTGGAACTACTTTCGGACTAACTATGAAGATGTAATCTTACCTTAAAAAAAATCAAAGCCCATTAGTCTTTATGATTAATGGGCTTTTTTCTTTTTGACATTAATTTTTCTTAGGTCAATACTATATCCAAAGTTTATTCAATAATCTCAAAATCAACATAATAATTTTGATATGACTCTATTTCGTTAGTCTGAAGTATAATCTTAATATGGTATTTGCCTATTTCTAAGTCATTGGTTCTTAATAAAACATAAAACTTGCCTTTATCATGGCTTTGATAAACAGTCTTTTCCATTTGTATTTGAATGCAATTTCATTCGGCATGTATATTCTGAATCCTTATCTC